>NZ_JBMERN010000282.1:0-2050 GCF_049310965.1 Loktanella sp. DJP18
TTGAATTATGGCGAGCTCGCCATAATTCAAGCCACCCCTCAATGTAGGCTGCGCTTTGGTCAAATTCCGGCTCTACGCCAAGGCGCACGGCCAACAGGCAAGCGCCAATCTCGACCACAAGTTCCTCGAACGCATAAGCGGCCTTGTTGCCAAATTTCTTGATCCGGTCCAGCCGCTTTTCCGCGCCGGTCCAGTGCGTGATTTCATGGGCCAAAACGCCATAGTAGCGGGCGGCATTGGTGAACGTGCCAACGGGCGGCATGTGAACCTGATCCGTCGCGGGGCGATAGTAGGCGGGGGGGTCTGTGGTGCTGACAATATCGGCCCCGATGCTGCCGAAAAATGCCTCAAGGGCTGGGTCGGTCTCGGTGCCAAGGTCGCGGGCGGGATCGGGCTGAGCGTAGTGTTCAGCGGGCAAGCCCTCGATCTGGTCCACGTTAAAGACGTTGTTTGCCTTCGCAAAGCCGATGCGGGCCTTGTTTTCGCCTTCGGTGCCGCCGTCGCTCTGTCCGTCGTCCTTCTTTTCTAAGGTGCCATAGAAAACGCTGCGGGCGCATTTCTCGCCCTTCTTCACGGTGCCACCAAGCTGCTGCGCCTGATTGAATGTCATCCAGCATTCAGACGCATAACCGCGATCCGATGCGACAGCCCACAACATCAGGACGTTGATGCCGCGATAGGCTTCGCCATTGTGACGGACGGGCAGGCAAGCGCCAACTGCGCCCCCTGTCCACGGCTTGCGCCAAGGCGGGGTGCCTGCCTCGATCTGTGCAATGATTGTGTCGGTGACGTGCTGGTGAATGTCCAAACGCTCTTTAGCCATGATCTTCGGTCCTTTGTGGTGGTGCCGCGTTTCCGGTCTGGTGCCGAAAATCGGGCGAGGGGTCAGACGAGGAAGCGCGAAGCGCGCCCCTCTTCTGAAACCTTGCCTCCCGGCGAGGGCAGGGGGGGCACCGCCGCAATGGGAAAATCAAGCGTACAAGGGGGTGGAGCGGCCCGCAGCGCAAAGCGTGAGGACACGGCCACGCAGGACGCGCAGTATTTTACTGTTGCGGTGGGGGACCGGCGGTCCCCGTCTTGCTTTTTTTCTCAGCGTTGCAGCGGCGTTCGGCTTGCCCGAACCCCGCGCAGCGCCCCAGTGATCGTCACCCGTCAGGGCGCATCGGCACGGACCAGGACGACCATGGCCGAAGGCCCGCATACTGGCTCGGAGAGACAGGACGCGGGCCATTCGGACAGGTAGGACGGGCCGGGGCGTTGCGGGCGGAAGCCGGTCTGCCGGCTGGAGTCTAGAGCGGGGTGACACGCCCAAGGGCGGGGCCGGGGCCATGTTCGCCACGCTTTCAGATTCACGGATCCATACTTTCATGGTAGAAAACCAAGAATGCAGAAAGTGCAGAAAGTGCAGAAAGAGGCTGTCGATGTTGAAGAAAGACCTCCGCATCCGCATGGATCAGTGGATCGTTCAGGCCCGCTTGGCGGGCGGTCTCGATGATGAAACCGACATTGAAGATGCCTTGCGAAGTGCAGCTCTCGCCTTCCGATCAACGGATATTGTTGCCCGTGAGCAAGGAACAAGAAAGTGGATGGAAACAGGGACGCAGATATTGAGCGCGTTCATGGTCGCCGCCGCGAACACGCCGACAGGTAGTGCAAGGGCGCTGCTCGGCAGTCCCGACGAAACGCAACTCATCCTTGCGAACCTCGCGAAGAATGAGAACGCCGGAGAGTTGAAGGTTCAACTGCAATGGGCTGCGCACTTAGACCCCAAGTTGTTCGCAGCGGCGTTGCTGGCACTGGCGGTTTAATCGTCGCGGGCCGGGTAAGTGGCGCGACCTGGGCCAAAGGAACAAAGACGTAATGGCGTGGTGCCGGTAGCGAACCGGCGGCACGCGCCGCGCCTCGCGCGGCCATTTTTTTCTGTGATCTTGGGCGTGGCTCTCTGAATCGACAGCCTACCATTGCTTAGAATGTTCACTATGTGTTCGCACCATGACGGACTTAGTGCAAATCCCAGATCACACCCTTTGGCTGGAATATACCTGCGGCA
>NZ_JBMERN010000283.1:0-2019 GCF_049310965.1 Loktanella sp. DJP18
GCATCGATGGAGATCGTCTTGTTATCGGGGGTCTCTGCCGCCAAACCCGTCATGATCCGCGCAAAAACGCCCATATCGCTCCACCTATTCCAGCGGTTGTAGAGTGTCTTGTGCGGACCATAATCCCGCGGCGCATCGCACCAACGCAAGCCGTTGCGATTGATGAATATAATGCCGCTCAGGACGCGCCGATCATTGACGCGAGGCACGCCATGGCTCTTCGGAAAATAAGGCCGAAGCCGCTCCATCTGCGCCTCGCTCAGCCAATACAGATTGCTCATCAAGCCCCCTTTGGTTCGGGGACGGTGAATCACGCAGGCCGCGCAGCCTCAACCCGTTTAATGGGTCCTGAGCCTAAACACTCTTTACCAAAGACGGGAATTCCAGAGTGCACCGATCGTCAACCGGCTGGACGATGCGTGAACAACAGTGTTGGATTAACGAATGACTGTCATCCGCAAAACATCGGGCAGATTTTTGGCGACCACCGTCAGCCTCAACGGTGGCAATTTTGTGAGGCTACTGAAATGCGTTGCGATACTGGGTCTGCTTGCTCCCGGGCTTTTGGGAGGAGTGGCGCGGGCGCAGACATTGCCGAGCAGCGTCGATTCAGCCGAAAGTGAACCGCAACGAGAGATCGCTATCGCACCCGATGCGCGCGACTCCGAGATCGCGGATCGCCTGAGACGTATTTTGATCGCCAGTGAGTGGTTTGATCAAGTAGCCATCACCGTGCGTGAAGGCATCGTTTTTCTGGAAGGTGAGACCGAAACCGACGAGCGAAAAGACTGGGCACGCGATCTGTCTTTCAGAACCGAAGGTGTCGTCGCGGTGGTCAACCGGATTGAAGTGAAGCCCCAGATCAGTTGGGACCTGACGCCGACTTTGCGAGAAATCGACAGGCTGACAGATCGCGTTAAATGGTTTGCACCGCTTTTGGTCGTTTCCCTGCTCATTCTCGTATTCACGTGGTTGGTCTCTCTTGCCGTGGCTGCATTGGCGCGGCGGTCTTTGCGGGGGCGGATAACGTCACCGCTCTTGCTTCAAATTGTGGCGCGCGCTTTATCGATCCCGGTGCTCCTGATCGGCCTTTACCTTGTACTGCAGCTCGCTGGCCTTACGCGCCTCGCAATTACCGTCTTGGGCGGCACCGGGCTCGTAGGTATTGTACTTGGTCTCGCCTTCAGAGAAATCGCCGCAAACGCCCTTGCGAGTATCCTCTTGAGCATCAGGAACCCTTTCCGAGCAGGTGACTGGATACGGGTGGCCCAGCATCAAGGGATCGTGCAGAACCTCAATATGCGCACAACTGTCCTACTCGCTCTGGATGGCAATCACGTTCAAATCCCAAATTCGCTTGTCTACAACAGCATAATCGAGAATTTTTCCACCAATCCAAATCGGCGGTCAGATTTTGTTGTTGGAATTGGATATGACGACTCAGTCATAGAGGCGCAGAAAGTCATAATCGGCGTGCTCCTCAGGCACCCAGCTGTCCTTGAGGATCCTGAGCCGGGAGCCTTGGTCGAAGAACTCGGACCTTCGACCGTCAACATCCGAGTGCAGTTCTGGCTTGATGGAAAATCTTATTCAATCTTCAAGGTTAAGTCGGCGCTCATGCGCCAAGTTAAGCGGGCGCTCCAGGACGCCGGCATCTCAATGCCCGACGCCGCGCGCGAGGTTGTATTTCCAAACGGTTTGCCCATCAGACAATTTTCGGCGAAAGGCGGTGGTGCGGCAGAAGCGATACCTAGTCCCTCAGGCGGCACGGCTGATGCAGCCGTGGTGACTCTTGGCGAGGGCGACCTGTCGTCCGAAACGGACGAACTGGAGCGGCAAGCCGACAGATCCGATCCGACTGACGTCGGTGAAAACTTGCTCTCGCCGGAAATGAAGTGAACTGTCAACTGATGTGGTGGCACTGTCAGAGGAAACCTGCTTGAGGCGGGCAGTGCGGGGCCGTAGCGTTTGGGAATGGCAAAACACAGTCCCTTTCGGTACTTCAAGACATCTCCAGAA
>NZ_JBMERN010000284.1:0-1969 GCF_049310965.1 Loktanella sp. DJP18
ACCAGTTCGCCTTCCAGATCATTGCTGAAGATTTTGCCCACATCGAACCCAAAGCGGGCCTCCTGATTTCAAATCCGGAACATCTGGCGACCCAGCTTGTTGAACTGCACTGTGAACACGCGGTGCGGCCAGCTGCCGCCCGGCTAGTTGCAATGGAGATGAGCATGTTAAAGTTCCTTGGCGGCACAATCGGCGTAATTTTTCTGATCGGTCTGGCGGTCGTTGTGGGGATTCTGATGCTGATCTTCTAAAGTGTCAGCAATCAAGACTTGGCGCGCTGCTGACCTGGTCGTTCGCACATCGACGGTGGCACCATAATCATAAAGGAAACCAGAGCTTTGAGGTCCTGGAGGAGATTGGCTTTGGATGATACCCAAACAGAACGGCCCGCGACGACACGATCAGTGTTCAAGACGGGATCAAATTGCTGGCGTGTCGCAAAGGCTGACAGGTTTTCGCTGATCGTGGACGCGTCCGACTACTTCAAGACGCTGCGGCAGGTGGTCCTTCAGACCAAACAGGAACTGCTGCTGATCGGTTGGGACTTCGATTTCGAACTGGAGATGTTGCCGGGCGAGAGTGACGCTGACGGGAACGCGCCGGACGGCTATCCCAATCAGCTCGGGCCGTTCATTGAAGCTGCGGTAAAGCGTGCGCCGGATTTGCAGGTCTATATCCTGAAATGGAATGGCGCGGTTCTTGCGGCCCCGGGCCGCCTTGTTCCGTCGGTCGCTTTATACGTTTTTGGCGATGACCGGATTCATTTTGCGCTGGATGGGCATCACCCTTTCGGTGCCTGTCACCATCAGAAAATCGTCGTCGCCGATGACACCTTCGCGTTCTGCGGCGGCATCGACGTCACCGAGAGTCGTTGGGATACCTCCGATCATCTGCCGGACGACCCAAGGCGGGTGCTGAAAGACGGTTCTGCCGCATCGCCCTGGCACGACGCGACGTCTGCACTTTCGGGACCGGTCGCCGCCGCTTTGGCCGAGCTTTCGCGCCTGCGTTGGCATCGCGCAACCGGGGACAAGCTCGAAAAGCCCGACGCCACGCTTTCCTTCGATTGGCCCGACGGTCTGCAAATTGATGCGTCTGACCTATCTGTCGCCATCGCGCGAACCGAACCCCCATATGCGGGCATGCGGTTGGTCAATGAGATCGAGAGGCTGACCCTCGACAGTATCGCTGAGGCGCAGAATACCATCTACATTGAGTCCCAGTATCTCACGACACAAACCGTCTGCGGCGCTTTGGCTAAAAGACTTCAGGAAGACCGTCCGCCCGAAATCATCGTCATCAACCCCGAGTCTGCTCTGTCCGGATTTGAGGATAAGGCAATGCACGTCTTGCGAGGGCGAATGATCGACAAATTGAAGGCCGCAGACCACCGGAACAGGTTTCGTATCTTCAATCCGGTGACCAGCGCCGGGGAACCGATCTACGTGCATGCCAAAGTCATGATTGTCGACGACAGAAACCTGCGCATCGGATCAAGCAATCTGGATGACCGGTCGATGGGATTCGACACGGAATGCGATGTCGCTATCGAAGGCCCTGCGTCGTTGATCACGGCATTTCGCAACCGCCTTCTGTCGGAGCACCTCGGCGCGACGCCCGCCGGCTTTGCCGAGGCTGTCGAATCGGAAGGGTCCGTCATCGGGGCCATCGATCGCCTGAACGCTCAGACGGGCCGTGGACTGCGATCGATCAAATCGCTGGATGAAGACATGATTGGGAGCGTTCTGGCGGACACAAGGCTGTTGGATCGGCGATATTTGCCGCAGGACAGGGCAGAAGCTGGAAAGGGCCTCCGACCGCGACATCTGGCAGTGCTGGCCGGCGGGATCGGTCTTGGTGTGATCGCCTGGAAGATATGGCGCAGGCGCACTTAGGAAACCGATTTTGGTCTGTTGATGCCAGCATCGCAGAATGGACGATGACGGAACCTTTTTCGGCGAAGCTACTT
>NZ_JBMERN010000285.1:0-1946 GCF_049310965.1 Loktanella sp. DJP18
CCTTCGGCTATAACGTCGCGCTGATCCCAGTGGCGGCGGGCATCCTGTATCCAATCTTCGGGCTTTTGCTGTCGCCGGTGCTGGCCGCGGGCGCGATGGCACTCAGCTCGAGCTTCGTGTTGAGCAATGCGCTGCGCCTGCGCCGGGTCCGACCCGCCATGAACGAGGCAACCCCTGCACAGCCAGTCGCACCTTTCACCCGACCCAGCCAAATAAGGACCTGATCATGAATATCGGAGACGTCGCCACCCATGCGGGGCTGCCCGCGAAAACCATTCGCTATTACGAAGATATCGGCCTTGTGCAGCCCCAGCGCAGTGCCAACGGCTATCGCAGCTTTCGGCAAAGTGACGTCCACAAGCTGGCGTTTCTGGGCAGGGCGCGGGCCCTGGGCTTTACCATCGAAGATTGCCGCAGCCTGCTGAAGCTTTATGCCGACACCGACCGCGCCAGCGCCGAGGTCAAACATATTGCGCTGGAACACCTTGGGCGTATCGACTGCAAGATCGCAGAACTGACCGAGATGCGCGCCACCCTTGGGCATCTTGTCGAGTCCTGCGCCGGCGATCACCGCCCTGATTGCCCGATCCTTGCCGACCTAGCGATTTAGTTTCCTCTAAAGACTGACGTTCGGGGGACCGCTAAGTTTTCCGAGAAACGGCTGCACGATGCCTGTAAACGTCAGAATGACAGCGCCGTGCAGCGGCACCTGGCCAGAACATGCGTCGCGGCCAGACCCCCCTTGCGACCGGTCAGATCACCGGTCGCCGCGATCATCAACGATTTCCTCCATGCACCGGCCCGGCAACCTTCAGGCTATGACCCTTGCTCATCATTGGCCGTGACTTCAGCTTGAAAGTCACCTTGGCGGTCTGGCCACGTGCTTTTAATGTAATCAAGCACGGCAGTGATCTCGGTATCACTCAGGATATTGCCGAAGGCCGGCATGTCACTTTCGTAACCAGGCACAACGGCGCTGAGGCCCAGTTTGGTGATGGTAAAGAGGTCGCTGTCGGCGTGGTGCCAGGTGTGACCACTTTCGTCATGCGGCGGGGCGGGCATCCGGCCGTTTTCCAATCGCCGACGCCAGTCGGGCTGACCTTCCAGTTTAGCACCGTGGCAAGAGGCGCAGTTTGCGGCGTAGATATCCTTGCCTTGCGTGAGCGTCGCCACGCTTGCTTCTGCTTCGGGGGCCGCAAGCGCGTCAGGTGTGGCATCGCCAGAAGTCTGTGCCCATGCCGCGACGGCGACGAACGCGACAGCGGTTCCGACCGTGCTTAAAAGATAAATCCGGTTCATACGGGCCTCCTGAGATATTTGGCCAGCGCCAGGAGGCTGAGACCCAATAAAGCGATGACAAGGAGCAGCATAATGCCGCCCCCTGCCATCATGACCCCGGCCATCGGTCCGGACATCATGTCCGCCATCGGACATTCATTCATTGGCATAAACAGAGACCCCATCCTTACCGAAGGCAAAGGTTTTCAGCGGGCCGTTCTTTCCCGCCATGCCCGGGGCGTTCTGGGGCATGCCCGGCAAGGTGATACCGATGATCTCCGGGCGCTCCGTGGTAAGCCGGTCAACGATTTCGGCAGGCACGAGACCGGAGACGTAGTAGCCGTCAACCTGTGCCAGGTGGCAGCCCAAGCCGGCCTCCGGCACGCCCACCTCAATAGATCGCTTGTCGAAATCCCTGTCGTCGATGCGGGTCACGACATAGCCGTTTTCCTCCATGTAATCGGCGTAGGCGTCACAGCACCCGCAGTTTGGATCGCGCCAGATCGTCATTTGACGGTTGGCTGGCACGGCGTCAGACGTGGATGCGGTTGCGACAGCAGTGCTACTTTCCTGCGCGGTCAGGGTAGTCACGCCCAGCCCGGCAACAGCAACGGCGGCAACGGAGAGGGCAGAGCCGAGAACAAATCTGCGGTTCATATCAATTTTCC
>NZ_JBMERN010000286.1:0-1934 GCF_049310965.1 Loktanella sp. DJP18
GACAACGGCACGCAGCTCGCTTTCACAAATGTTCTACGGCACACCGAACTTCGCCCAAAGCCTCGCCGCATGGTGTGTGCCACAGCAAACGTCAAGTCCGAGCAACTTCGCCAACCTCAGTGCGATGACGGCGCAACCAATATGGGGAGCCGCCTGCGGCGGATAATGGGAGTGTTGATTCACCGCAGATCCGTGAGCGCGCGACGATGCAGCATCACGGGTCTGCGGATTTCCGCAAAACGAAAGAATTAACAGATAATCATGTCTGAGCACCTTGCCTCACTCCAATACAATGTTAGACCTATGGGAGAGGCCGGTCGAAATCTTGCTGAGCACGCGTTGAGTTATCAAATTCCGCGGCACGGCCTCGTTGAAACGGTCGCCATCATCGAGGAAGAATTATGTTGCACACCAAAGAGCATCGGTCTCCAACACGATACAGCCTGACCCCTGACGAAAACAGAGCATTGGCGACAATCATGAAGGGAAAGGGGCAGATCACGGATCTTCAAATCCGCGCCCAAGCCCGTCACCTCGGATGCGCAACAAAGCCAATTTACCATCTTGCTGAAAGCCTGAGTATCCCGGTCATTCTGGATAAAAACAGAAATCGAAAAGAGCAGCACGCAGGACTATCCGCCCGCGACCGCGCCGAAAAATTCTTCAAAAGCGATGAAGAAATCATCCAGGCCGGCCTCACAACTGAGCTACCTATGGTCCTGCAAAATCTTATTGAAGATGATCCAGAGTCGTCCCGAGTAGACATCATGGAAGGAGATGATTTCAATCGCGCGGTTGATATGCTCGCAGAAGAGGAGGATCGACTGACAGCATACCAGGCGCAGGTCGTTGAACGAGAAGCAAAGCGAGAAGCGGAATTCGAAGACCGTGTTGCGAAGATGTCCGAGCACATCGCCCGGCTAGAGGCGAGGGCAAGAGCAGCGATACAGCAAACCAAGCAGCTCCGTATCGACACACGATCCGATCGGGACAGGATAGAAGATCTTGAAAGCAAATGCTCGAGGTTAGAGCGCGAAAACGCAGCCCTTGAAAAAAGAGCATTGCAAGCGGTTCATATTTCACATGAGGACCGAAGAGAGCTGAAAGAGTCCATGGCACGCGAGCGGCGTCTCATTACAGCCTTACAGCAATCCGAAGTCGACCTTTCGCATGCGAGATCACAGCAATCTTTCACACAAAAGAATTGACAAGCGATGGTCATCTGAGTGGTAACCAACAAGACGCCTGAAGAGGATATGTCTTGACCGAATACTCAGTCTTTCACACGCGACCCACCGACGACCAGCTGCAAAGCGTGAATGACGGGCATCGAAGTTCGGACTTCGCAGACGCATTGACCAAGGCGATGCTATCGGGTCAAGTCGATGATGCACTCGATCATGATCTCTATAGCATCGTCGCAATTATCTCAGCCGATAGCATCGATGCGGTCTTCAGAGACTCCAATCACATAGATTCCGATTGGACGGAGAATGACAGTGTGCGGGCGGTCGACACGCCTGTGCGATCCACGAGCGTCGGTGATATCATTCAGGTCATCAAGACAGGTTGCGCATGGGCCTGCGCGCCCCAAGGTTGGATAGAGATCAAGTCAGTAGATAACCTCACCTACCTGAAGAATCAAACAAGGCTTTTCCAGGAAAGGCACAAAAGATGACCGGCAACATCAAGCAAAGTATCGAGTCTGCTGTAAGCGGAAAAGTCGAGCAGCACGGCTGGACAGCAATATCAGTTCATGCAGGACCTGAAGAGCCGACGTTTACATATTCCGTAGCTTTTGAGGAAACTTTCTCCCATCCTGAGGTGGTTCTGATAGGCTTCGACCCACACCTTGCCCATCAAATCATATCTGACGTGGCAACTGGACTTCGCAACAAGGACATTCATATCCCCTCAAGAGGTGGCCGGGCATC
>NZ_JBMERN010000287.1:0-1902 GCF_049310965.1 Loktanella sp. DJP18
GAAGGAAATGCCCCAGACGTTCTCCAGCAGCATACTGCGGGTCTGGATACGGCCCTTGCGCCTCAGCAGATGCTCCAGAATGGCGAATTCACGTGGCAACAGGTCGATCTTCTGGCCCGCCCGCATCACGTCACGGCTCACGAGATCCATGCTCAGATCACATCCTCTGAGGGTCGTCTCGCGCGCCAGCGTGTGCGGACGCCGGGCCAGCGCATGGATACGGGCCGAGAGTTCACCGAAGGCAAAAGGTTTCACAAGGTAATCATTGGCGCCGGCGTTGAGGCCTGCGATCCGGTCTTCGACCGATCCCATGGCGGTCAAAAACAGGACCGGCGTGCGGTTTCCGATCGCGCGCAGGGATCTCACCAGCGTCAGCCCGTCGATTTCGGGTAGCATCCAATCGACGATCATGACGTCATGGTTCGTGCCGGTGGCCTGCACCAGCCCGTCACGGCCATTGTCGACCAGATCGACCGTATGGCCTTCCTCGCGCAAGCCGCGGGCGACGTATTGGCTGGTGGTTCTGTCGTCCTCGACCACGAGTATCTTCATCGCGTTCCCCTCCGCCATGGCAGCTCCCTTTCAGGGTGGGGCCATTGACCCGATTGGCAAGAGAAAGGCCCCGCCCCGTTAGGGGGCAAGGCCGGACCCTGTTGTTACATCGCAGCCAGGTCTTGCGGCGGCACACACTACTCATCGAAGGTTTGCCGCAGCTCTGTCAGCCTCAGGCGGCTTTCTTGGCCAGATCGCCTACGGTGACGTCGATGGTCATCTCTTTGCCATCGCGCCATACGATGGCCTTGGTATCGGACCCTGGCGTCACATCAGCCACGGCGCGGGTCAGGTCGCCCACATCGGCAATGTCCTTGTCGGCGAAGGTGAGGATGATGTCGCCATCCTCGAGGCCTGCTTCGGCGGCGGGGCTGTCTGCAGTCACATCCTCGATCACCGCGCCCTTAGGCGCATCGTACCCCAGCACGGACGCAATCTCTTCGGTCATGGGCTTGATCTGGACGCCCAACCAGCCGCGGGCGATGGTGCCGTCGTCCTGCAGATCGGTCACGACTTTCTGGACCAAATCGGAGGGCACTGCAAAGCCGATGCCTACGGACCCGCCACCGGGGCTGAAAATCATCGTGTTAACGCCGATGACTTCGCCATCCGCGTTGAACAGCGGCCCGCCCGAGTTGCCGCGGTTGATGGCAGCATCCGTCTGGATATAATCGTCGTAAGGACCCGATTGAATGTCACGCGACACGGCCGACACGATGCCGGAGGTCACGGTGCCGCCCAGACCGAAGGGGTTGCCGATGGCCACCGCTTCGTCGCCGGCGCGCACGGTCTCGCTATCGCCCCATGGCACGGTAGGAAGGTCAACGTCTGCAGTGATCTTAATCAGGGCAATATCCGTTAGTGGGTCGGTGCCAATGACTTCGGCATCATATTCCTTGTCGTCGTTCAACTTGACCTTGACGGTCTCAGCCCCGTCGACGACGTGGTTATTAGTGACGATCAGACCGTCCTGAGAGATAATAAAGCCCGACCCCAGCCCCTGCGCGGGTGCACTGTTGTTGTCTTGCCCCTGGTCGGGGAACATCGGACCAAAGCGGCGCTCCAGTTCCTCGCGCGGGAAGCCCGGCGGCAGCGCGTCGGCAAGGGACTGGGTGTCCTGCGCCTTCCCGGTAACTTCGATAAAGACGACGGCAGGGGCCAACGTCTCGACCAGATCGCCGTAGCCGCCGACGGGGACCGCCAGTGCTGTAGTGGGGGTCATCGTGATGGCGGCAGTGCCGGCCAGTGCAGCGGCCAGTGTAACGCCAGCAATGTGCTTGCGGATCGGGGTATTCATAAGGGGGATTCTCCATCCTTGTGATGTGTGTCTGAGGATGCATATGGGCCTTG
>NZ_JBMERN010000288.1:0-1880 GCF_049310965.1 Loktanella sp. DJP18
ATACGCTGACACAGGGGGGATTGGCTGGCACCGAGCCTCAAGAATGGAGGAGAGACCACATGCAGGATAGCAGGTTCATTGGGCTTGATGTCCACAAGGCCACGATTTCTGTCGCCGTTGCGCAGGGGAAACGCGGAGGTGAGGTTCGGCACTGGGGATCGGTCCCCCATCGCCCCGATCACATCCGCAAGTTGGTTGAGAAGCTGGCGGCGGGCGGAGCGCGGCTGCACTTCTGCTATGCGTTGCTGCATGGCAGGCTTCGAATCACTTATATTCCCCAACCCACCGGGATTGTTCACGTATTGGCAACAGTGGATGTAAAACAGGCCCACTAGACAGGCCTACCAGTCCGAAGATTGAAGGAAAACTAGCACAGCTAAGGAATGTGGCCGAAATATGTCGATGTGCTATTGCGAGGGAACAACTTCGTATGAGATAAGGTTTACCATGTATTCCTAGCAGGCGATCACTGTGACTGTGACTGGAATCTCTGCCTAACAAATAGCTCATGAGGAAAATTATGAATTTTTTTAAATCCACCGCCCTTGCCGTCGCCATGGTAGCTGCTCCCATGGCGGCATCGGCTGCAACAGTTCTCGTGAATAACGGCAGCTATAATATCGAAGCTGGAGATGCTTTTATCTACAATACCGATATTCTCGCCGGCACAGATGCGGGTTCTGTGAAGTTTACATTTAACAACACATCTGCGACTGATGCTGTCTACGCTGTCAACTACGGTACAGCCAATCAGGGCTTGGCCTATTTTACGGATGGTCTTACAGCCACATGGTCCGGTGGGGAAAGCGCTAGCGTTGGAACTGATCCGACAACCACGTTTACGATTGGAACGACAATAGCTTCAGGGACATCGCAGGATCTTACCATTGCTTTCGGAAGCGTTGTGGATCGTGGCGGAAATACCATTGATGCCGCGAATATCGATTTGACCGTTGCGGCCGTGCCGCTACCAGCTGGTGGTATGCTGCTGCTTAGCGCACTGGGTGGAGCCGCAGCACTGCGCCGTCGTAAGGCGAAGAAATCTGCCTAACTTTTCAGGCATGATATTTATATAATAAAAGGGCCGGCATTGCCGGCCCTTTTTGCAAATATTTGCTGGATCAGAGTAAGCGCCGTCTCCGTCCCACTGGGATTTTACTTGTGGACGGGATTCTGAGGACCCTCGGCTGACGCTTTTACCCTTGTGAGTGCTTACCACCAGTTCACTGGGGATACCCGGATGATCTCATTGAGAGGGTTTGGCATCTGCCGCGTAAGCCCATGGCATTTATTAAATCCTTTGGTCTCTCGGTCGCACTTGTCACCGCACCGGCGATCGCGTCGGCAGCGATCGTGTCAATCCTTTCATCGACCGCTACACAGGGTTCCGGCTCGACTTTCATCTATGACGACGAAGGCCCCATCGGTTATGCCGAGATTGGGTTCATCTGGTCCGACACTGCCTTCGTCGATTTCGAAGTCTCAGGCGACATGACCCTGACTTTCGACGATTACCGTTCTGACCGGACCGGGAACGAGCGCAGTGGCTTTACGCTGGACCAAATCGCTTTGGACGGTTCGACCACGCGCGTGCTGGGCGACGACCCCGCCTGCTTCTCGGTCACTGGCCCCATTGCTGGTAACTGTGTGCTCGTGACCGACCAAACCGCCACGGGCCAGGCAGGCGTCACGCGTCCTTCGATGTCCTACAGCGGCTTCGAAAGCGGCACCTACCGTCTCGGCTTCTACGAGAGCAGCGAGCCGAACGCCGGCGGTGCCGATTTCATCGTCTCGGCCATTCCGGTTCCTGCCGGTGGTCTGCTGCTGATCAGCGCCTGGGGTGGTGCCGCATTCGTGCGTCGCGTCTGAAAGCCCAGAAG
>NZ_JBMERN010000289.1:0-1856 GCF_049310965.1 Loktanella sp. DJP18
CAGGCTGAAGTCTGGGGTTTGCGGATTTTGGATGGGTGATCAAAAAACCAAAAGCCCTTGCTGTCGGAATGGACAGGCTCGCCCTCACGGTCGCTTGCGAACGTGATCTCGTCCTGAGCTTTTGCGCTCTCGCTCTCGCTTGTTGTCTTCATTTTCATCATCCAGGTCCTTCTCTGCTGCCATGCACCAATGCAATGGCAGAAGAATGGGGCCGTTTTTCTTCCCGGAATTGCCGTAGTAAATGAAAAATGCGCCACCCCTTGTGGGATGGCGCATCTCACCTTCAGGCTGCCAGGGTCCGTAGCTCGTCCATTCGGCCTGCCCGGGCCTGGATGCGGTCGAAATAGTCGTCCTCCCACGGCGAGTAGATCGCTTCCGGATCGGGTCCTACAGAAGGTGTGTCCATTTCACCTACGGCCAGCAGGTGCTTCATCTCGTCGGAGACGCACCAGAACCATGCGCCGTCCTGCATGAAGACCTCGTCGGCTTCCTCCCAGTCGGGGTGTGGCTCCGGCCGGAAGACGGGGTAATCGTCACGCGTGGCGTCGGCACCGTAGAAGGAAATGATCTCGGCGTGATCGATCGCCTCGGACAGATCGGCCTTGCGCCAGATCTGCACGTAGAGCGTCGGTGCAAAATCGACCAGCGCATCGACAAGTATTTCGCGTGCGAAATCGGCAAAATCCTGCGGCTCGCTGAAACGACCAAAGACCATGTCAAGATTGATGTCCCAGAGCATGCGGATCTCGGCGCGGGTCTCGGAGATGGTGCCGCTCTTCGTGCGCAGGGCAGCATGGCAATGCGGGAAAAAACTCACGAGGACGCGTTCTGCATAGGACGCGTGATCCTGCAAGCTTGCGTCAGGCAGACCCACGACAGGCTGATCGATCGTCCAGGTCATGTCCAGGCGGACGCGAATTGCCATATCGTTGTTCTCCTGTTCAAAGGTCGGGGTTTTTCCCCTTCACCCGATGAAGGGGAAAGACCCGGTCCGATGTCGTCTTCAGTATCTGTTCGTTGGCTCCAAGGAAAAACCCGGGCCGAGCGCACGCTCGGACCCGGGTTTATCTTTTTTCCATCTCGATCGCGCGACGCTTCAACGCATTCGGACGGAAATTTCTGGTGCGCCCGGAGGGATTCGAACCCCCGACCAATCCGTTATGAGCGAACAGCTCTAACCGCTGAGCTACAGGCGCACGTGCCAGACCTCCCGAGAGAGGATTTTTGGCGGATGAGGTGGGATTTGAACCCACGGAACCTCTCGGTTCGCCGGTTTTCAAGACCGGTGCAATCGACCACTCTGCCACTCACCCGATTGCGATCATGGCGGCCCCTGTTGGACTCGAACCAACGACCTGCCGATTAGAAGTCGGCTGCTCTATCCAGCTGAGCTAAGGAGCCCTCAAAATCGCAATGCTTGCCTTGGGAAATTTCGGTCCCGATGCTATCGTATTTCCTCCATCGGAAAAAGGATCTTTGTCGTGGTGCCCGCCCCCGGATTCGAACCGGGACCTCGATTAAAAGACAACGACCTCAACGTTGCGCGTCTACCGTTCCGCCAGGCGGGCATAGCGGGTATATGAACCCGATCTTTCGCATACGGAAGTGATCCGCAGCAACTTTTTCAGAAATCTTCTGAACCGATCTGTCTCCTCTTTGAGGAACACACCTGCCGGTGGGGCAGGTTGATGCATGCGCACAAGATGTCCGGAGGAGGCTGACCTCCCCCGGCTCGTTCCAAACCGCCAGGCTTAGAACGGGATCTCGTCGTCGACCATCTGCTCGGTGGTTTGCGACGCGGTCTCGTCGGACGCGGTGCCGGCGGTCTCGGACACGCCCTCGGCGGTGGCATCGGA
>NZ_JBMERN010000290.1:0-1846 GCF_049310965.1 Loktanella sp. DJP18
TCATAACGACTGAGGCGGAAATGCAGGACACTATCTCCCTGCAGACGCCCGATATCTGGATGGACCGATCCGCAGACATCGTGACCGCTCCGCACCACACTGAACCCGGTCCGCGCGCATCAGCCCTCCCCCCGCTGTGTGGCCGCAGACTCCGCGGCGCAAGCATACGGGCGCAGCCAAGGCGCTGTAGTTGTTTGCTAAATAGACCGCGAATACCTTGAATGTCTCGAATACAGAACACCCTGAAAAGGGCGCGACGTGGGTCGAAATGCACCAGACGCTTTGCGTCCGAATGGAAAGGTCGCCACGGCAGATCGGTTCAATGACTCATCGTCACGCCCAAGACCACGATGCTGTGAGCGTGCAAAACCGCCGCGCAGGGTCTGTCGGAGAGGCCGGAGCCCGATCTGGTCAAGGTGACTGCGTGCAGGTCGACGATTTCAGATCCCCGTCAGACGAGAACAATACAGGGTAGATTTCATGGTCAGAATGAGGACATGAGCCATTCCGATAAAACTTCGGCAGACCGTGTCTATGACGAGGTTAACGGGCTCTCATCCCAGATGCGCCCGATCCAGTTCGGAAAACTCCGCAGTTCATCGAATGTCGAGTCCTTCGAGATGAGCGGGCAGGCCAGTTCGATTGCCGTCGCTGCAATCATCCGATCAAAGGGGTCTTTGTGCGCCCAATCTATCCCCCCCCGACAGCACAGCCATCTCTGCGGTATAGGGCGCGACGATTCCGCACTGCGCCCGCAGCAGGTGCGGACGTCTTCCGACCAGGCTTTCAACCTCCAGCCACTTTCCTGATCGGTGTTTCGCGGTGATCTCGTGGAACGCACACGGCGGCACGTAGACGGTCCGGGCCTGTGCGATGACATCCTGCGCGACCGCAGAGAGTTCGGATCTGCGGAACAGGCTCCAGATCCAGGTATGGGTATCGAGAAGAACTGTCGTCAGCTCCACAACGCGATCTCGTCATCCGTCATGGGTATGAGGAACTTCATTCACCTCAATGGCACGATTGCCTGTGTCGAAAACCTTCACCGCGCGTCGATTTTCTTCACTATTTACACTTTGCCGCACAATTTTCTCACCCAACCGCCGCGAACTGGGCGATTTTTGCTCCAAACGTATTCAGCCAAACAAAAATCTCGGAAACAGCCCAAAAATATACCCGACCATGCACTTTTCTGCCTGCGATCGTTTTTCCGCGGATCCAAACAGACCGACGTCCTGCCTGTAACCCACAGGAGGCCACCATGGCGACGACACCCGCGACTCCGCAGTCCAACCCCAACGACCAATACTACACCCGCCCCGAGACGGTCGCGGCCTGCCTTGCATTTCTGCATGCCGTTCTGCCGGATCTTGCGCCGGATCTCTATCTCGAGCCCTCCGCAGGCGACGGCGCATTTCTGCAGCAGATGCCTCACCCACGCCTCGGAATTGATATCGCGCCCGCCCACCCCGAGGTCGTCATGGCCGACTTTTTTAAATGGGTGCCCGACGAGAACATCGGCTCCATCGCCGTGATCGGAAACCCGCCTTTCGGGCGCAACGCTGCCAAGGCCACCGCGACTTTCAATCATGCCGCATCATTTGCCGACACGATCGCAATGATCCTGCCGGCATCGATGTCCAAAGGCACGATGCAAAACCGGCTCGACCCTTGGTTCGAGTTGGTGGATGAACTGCCCCTGCCTGCGGAGCCCTTTCGCGCTGGTGACCAGTTGCACGAGGTCAATGCGGTGTTCCAGATCTGGAAGCGTTGCGATGTCCTCAGGCCCAAGGCAATCACCACCACGACACATGTGGACTTTGATTTCGTCAGGACACTGCAAGAG
>NZ_JBMERN010000291.1:0-1816 GCF_049310965.1 Loktanella sp. DJP18
ATTCAGACCCTCCGTTGAGATTCTATCTGTCACCGATACCGGGCGCCGCCGGCGTTGGACGGATGCAGAGAAAGTTCGGATTGTTGAAGAAAGCTTTGGGGCACCAGGCCGCGTAGCCCAGACGGCCCGACGGCACGATCTGGGTCGATCGTTGTTGGTGCGCTGGCGTCGGCAGTATCGTGACGGTGAATTGGCTGTTGGTTCCGAGCTGCCCCGGTTTGCGCCTTTGACCCTTTCAGAACAGGACGTCGGCCGGATGCCATCGGAGCGGTCCACGCCGGAAGCTGTTGTCGCGGCTGCGTCAGATGGTTTGGTTGAAATCACGCTCGTGAATGGCCGCCGTTTGTCTGCTGCCGCGTCGCTTGACCCGGTGCTACTGATGCGCCTCGTGCAAGTGCTGGACGCGTCTTGATCGCGTTTCCGGCTGGCACGAAGGTTTGGATTGCGGGCGGCGTGACGGACATGCGGCGCGGGATGAATACCTTGGCGCTGGCGGTCCAGCAGGGCCTTGGGCGTGACCCGCATGCGGGTGAGATCTTTTGCTTTCGGGGTCGCAAGGGTGATCTGGTGAAACTGCTCTGGCATGACGGGGTCGGCATGTCGCTGTATCTGAAGCGGCTTGAGGCGGGGAAGTTCATCTGGCCGGTAAGCCAGGATGGGACGGCTGTTTCGATATCCGCCGCCCAGCTCGGCTATCTTCTGGAAGGGATTGACTGGAGGAACCCGCGCTGGACGCAGAGGCCCAGAACGGCTGGATAAATTGCGGTGAAACGCCTGTTTTTATTGGCGCTTCATGCTGTCTGTGGTAAATATTTGCCATGTCAGATGCCGCTTCCGAAATCGCCGGATTGAGCGCCGCCCTTGCCGCGCAGACAGCCCGCGCGCAAGCTGCGGAGGTCGAACTGGCACAGGCCCGCGCCCTGGCCTCTTGCACGCAAGCAATGATCCAGGAATTGAAGCTGGAGATCGCAAAGCTGCGGCGCGATAAATACGGCATCTCTTCCGAGCGTCGCGCGCGGCTGATCGATCAGCTGGAATTGCAGCTTGAGGAACTGGAAGCAGCTGCCACCGAGGATGCGTTGGCGGCTGAACAAGCCGCAGCGCAGGACAAGGCCAGCACCGTGCGCGCCTTCACGCGGCGCAAGCCGGTGCGCAAACCCTTTCCCGAGCATCTGCCGCGCGAGCGTGTGGTGGTTGAGGCACCGACCAACTGCACCTGCTGCGGCTCGGACCGCATCGTGAAGATGGGTGAAGACATTACCGACACGCTGGAAGTTATTCCGCGTCAGTGGAAGGTGATCCAGACCGTCCGCGAAAAGTTCACTTGTCGGTCATGCGAGAAGATCAGCCAGCCACCAGCCCCGTTCCACGCCATTCCGCGCGGTTGGGCAGGGCCGCAACTGATCGCCATGATTGCTTTCGACAAGTATGGACAGCACCAACCACTGAACCGGCAATCCGATCGGATTGCGCGGGAAGGTGTCGATCTCAGCCTGTCTACATTGGCTGATCTGATCGGTCATGCCTGTATAGCACTGGCCCCCATTCATGCGCTGATCGCGCGCCACGTGCTGGACGGTGGCCGTTTGCATGGTGACGACACGACCGTGCCGCTTCTGGCGCGCGGCGGCACCAAGACTGCGCGGCTCTGGACCTATGTGCGCGATGACCGACCATGGGATGGGGGTGCGCCGCCTGCCGCGCTCTTCCACTTCTCAGTGGATCGTCGCAAGGAACACCCGACACGGCATTTGGCCGGATGGCATGATGTGCTGCAATCGGACGTCTATGGCGGCTACAATGACCTGTATCTGGC
>NZ_JBMERN010000292.1:0-1803 GCF_049310965.1 Loktanella sp. DJP18
AGCTCGACTTTGTACATTTTTGGGTCAGGTCCAGGTCCAGAAGATGCCCTCGTTCGCGATGAACGCGAGCGCTTCGTCGAGGGGCATGATGACGCCACCCATGTCATCGACATCCTCCCATTTGCGCCGGTGTGACCAGTATCCGAGCCGGACCTCGTCGCCGTTGCCTGTCGGCTTCAGCCGGGCAATCGGCGCCTCCGTCTCCAGCAGGTAGAGATGGTAGGCACCCTTGTCCTTGTAGTAGCCGACGCCACCACCATTGGCGTCGTCGAAGGCTTCGATACGGGCGGGGATATCGTCAAACTGCATGTGCCGATCATACATGGGAGCACCTCAGGGCGCGTGATTCACTTTGCCGCAGGTTCGCCTACTTGCATGGTCAGCGACAAGGGATTCGAAACATGGGATGAAAAATCATCCCACCTCCCCGTCGCCGACAGGCGATCCGGTTCCCCAGATCCTGCGCGATTGGCTGCAGGAGCTGCGAATGTGCTTTACGGCTCCCAGCTGGGAATACGTGCTTGTGCTGGTCATGGGCGCGGTGCTGGCACCGGGCAAGCGCACCGTCAGCGCCTGCCTGCGGATGACTGGGCGCGCCGGGGCGAAGAACTTTTCAAGCTATCATCAGCTCCTCAACCGTGCCCGGTGGAACCCCCACCTCATGGCGCGGCACCTGCTGGGCATGGTCGTCAACCGCCTCGTGCCGGATGGTCCGGTGGTCATCGGGATGGACGACACCATTGAACGCCGGTGGGGACGCAGGATCACGGCGCGCGGCATCTACCGCGACCCCGTCCGCTCCAGCCATGGCCATTTCGTCAAGGCCAGCGGGCTGCGCTGGTTGAGTTTCATGGTGCTGACGCCGGTCCCCTGGGCGGGCGTCGTGAAGGCCCTGCCGATCTTAACCCTACTCGCCCCGTCACAGCGCTCCAACCTACAGCGTGGCCGCAGGCACAAGCTCCTAACCGACTGGGCCCGCCAGGGGGCGCTCCAGCTTTGCCGCTGGTTGCCCGGTCGCGACATCGTCTTCGTCGGCGACAGCAGCTTCGCAGTCCACGAACTGGCCCACGCCCTCGACGGCCGCGCAACCCTCATCAGCCGACTGCGGCTCGACGCCAATCTCTTCGCGCCCCCTCCGGAGCGCCATGCGCGCGCCGTCGGCCGCCCTGCGCAGAAGGGCGCGCCATTGCCCAAGCTGAAGACCCTGCTCTCAGACCCAGCTACGCCATGGCACACAATAACCGTGTCCTCCTGGTATGGCCGCAAGCAAGAGAAGACGATCGAGATCACCTCAAACACCGCACTGTGGTATCGCACCGGCACGCCGCCCCGACCAATCCGCTGGGTGCTTGTCAGAGACCCCGAGGGCAAGCGGACTCCGCAGGCGTTCTTCAGCACCGACACCGCCCTCGCGCCTGCCGACATCATCACACTCTTCGTCCGCCGCTGGCAGGTCGAAGTCACCTTTGCAGAAACTCGCGCCCATCTCGGTGTGGAAACCCAACGGCAATGGTCCGACAAGGCAATCGCGCGAACAACACCCGCCTTGCTCGGCCTCTACAGCCTTATATCGCTGTGGGCCTGCGATCTGCTGAGCACGACCAGCATGCCCTATGCCGCAGCATGGTATCGCAAAACCAGCCTCACCTTCTCCGACGCCATCGCTTGCGTGCGTCTTGCCCTGTGGGTCGGAGATATTTTCCAACACTCTCCGCCAAACCGAAAACCACAAGAAATCCCGCCCGACCGCATCGTGCGCATGGCAGAGGCACTATGCTTCGCCGCATAATGTACAAAGTCGAG
>NZ_JBMERN010000293.1:0-1790 GCF_049310965.1 Loktanella sp. DJP18
GCCGATGGGGAAAAGTAACATGGGTCAATTCTCAATGGAAATTATGCCGCTACTGGAGTGACCCCCTCGGGCTGGACCACGGAGGCCGAAAGATCTGATACGTTGGACGGGCCTTGCATGGAGAAAGCACCATGACGTCCCGAGGACCCTGCCGCCGACATTCGACACCGTTCAAATTGCAGCTTTGCCAAGACATAAGGACTGGCATCATCGGCCGGCGTGATGCGCAGCGCAGCCACAACCTCTCGGCCAACCTCATACAGCTTTGGCTGATCCGGTTCGACCGCGCGCACTGCAGCCCGAGGGGTTCACTCCAACCAGTGACTAAAGGTAGGCGGCAGGTCGCACCACGTCGCGCCGGTACGCGCCCGCCAAAAGACCGCTTTCAGAAACATGCGATTGTCCTTTGCAGTGACTCCGGCCTCGCTGACCTTACCTGAAGATGCGGCTCAAGCCGCCGCCACAAGATGTCCGACATCAAAAATCGCTGATCGTTCATTCAAAGTAAGCATCCGCTGAAGGCCGCTGCTGTCCCTTATTAATCAGATGGGTTTCGGAGCTGCTTTTGGTTTGCGTGGCTTTGGCACCCATTTTTTGGCAAGGCGCTCGAAGTTGTCGAGGATGCGGCCGATCTCGGCTTCATCTGAGTCGAACTGTCCTCCATACCATTCCCGCATCCGGTCGTGTTCCTCGTGCTTGGGGTCTCCCACGGCGTCGAGGAATTCGGCGTAACCGGGGACGCCGCCGACATCTTCCGGGGGACAAGCACCGATAGCCCTTACAAGACGCGGATATGCGGCACCCGGGATGGCGTCATCGATCTTCTCGACCTTGACCACATGGTGCCAGTTGTCGCCGAAGTCATAGACGTAATGAATGGTCTTGGTGCCGACATCTTCGAGCACATCCAACAGGCTGGTTTTGCTGGCGGGCAGCGGACCGTCATAATAGCCGTCAGGATCGGGCACGCCCCAGCCGACGTCGCCGGCACGGAACTCATAGAGATGGCTGTCGGTCCATCCCATGGCGGCCTGGATCACATCATGCAGGCGGTTCAGCTTGATCTTGAGGGGCACATCGAAGCGCCGGAGCACCTGAGGCGCGACATCGGACAATGTGACCTTGAGGCGCGCAACCGGTATCATGCAGCAACCCTCCCCACTTGTGTTGCTGACTTCCAGTGCCATGGCAGCAGCTCTGACAGCCGTGACACGGGCAAATCCGGCAGGCGCGCAAGCACATCGGCCATCCATGCCTGCGGATCGATATCATTCATCTTTGCCGTGACGATGAGGGTATACATGAAGGCCGCCCTGTCGCCACCCCGCTCGGACCCTGCAAAAAGCCATGACTTTCTGCCCAATGCGATACCGCGCAGAGCGCGTTCGGCGGCATTGTTCGTCAGACAGAGGCGCCCGTCATCAAGGAATGCGGTGAAGGCCTCCCAGCGACCTGTCCCGTCGAGCATGTAATTGATCGCCTTGGCGACGGGGTTGTGCTTTGACATCCGGGCCCGCTCGGCCAGCATCCAGTCATGCAGATCCTTGACCAGCGGCGCGACCCGCTGGCGCCGGACTTCATGGCGCGCTACAGCTGACAGGCCGGTGATCTCGCGCTCGACAGCGAAGATGGCGTCGATCCGGGTCACAGCCTCCAGCGCGATGGGTGAGATTTCTTCTGCCACCTTTTTGCCCTTGCGGGCGATGGACCTGATGTCGGCCAGCTCAAAGAACTTGCGTCTGGCATGGCTCCAACACAGCGCTGAGCGCACCGGGCCCGGACTACGATCT
>NZ_JBMERN010000294.1:0-1767 GCF_049310965.1 Loktanella sp. DJP18
TTATGGCGAGCTCGCCATAATTCAAGCCAGCCCTCGATGTAGGCTGCGCTTTGGTCAAATTCCGGCTCTACGCCAAGGCGCGCGGCCAACAGGCAAGCGCCAATCTCGGCCACAAGTTCCTCGAACGCATAAGCGGCTTTGTTGCCAAACTTCTTGATCCGGTCCAGCCGCTTTTCCGCGCCAGTCCAGTGCGTGATTTCATGGGCCAAAACGCCATAGTAGCGGGCGGCATTGGTGAAAGTGCCTACGGGCGGCATGTGAACCTGATCCGTCGTGGGCCGATAGTAGGCGCGGGGGTCTGTGGTGCTGACAATATCGGCCCCGATGCTGCCGAAAAATGCCTCAAGCGCCGGGTCGGCCTCGGTGCCAAGGTCGCGGGCGGGGTCGGGCTGAACGTAGTATTCTGCGGGCAAGCCCTCGATCTGATCCGCGTTAAAGACGTTGTTTGCCTTCGCAAAGCCGATGCGGGCCTTGCTCTCGCCCTCGGTTCCGCCGTCGCTCTCTGCGTCCTCCTTCTTTTCAACGGTGCCATAGAAAACGCTGCGGGCACATTTCTCGCTCTTCTTCACGGTGCCGCCCAGCTGCTGCGCCTGATTGAATGTCATCCAGCGTTCGGAGGCATAGCCGCGCTCGGATGCCACGGCCCACAACATCAGGACGTTGATGCCGCGATAGCCTTCGCCATTGTGACGGACGGGCAGGCAAGCGCCACCTGCGTCCCCTGTCCACGGCTTGCGCCATGGCGGCGTGCCTGCCTCGATCTGTGCAATGATGGTGTCGGTGACGTGCTGGTGAATGTCCAAACGCTCTTTTGCCATGGTGTCGATCCTTTGTGGTGGTGCCACGTTTCCGGTCTGGGTGCCGAAAATCGGGGCGGGGTTTCTGGCGAGGAAGCGCTGTGCGCGCCCCTCTCCTGAAAGCCTGCCTCCCGGCGAGGGCAGGGGGGGAACCGCCGCAATGGGAAAATCAAGCGGACAAGGGGATGGTGCGGCCCGCAGCCGCAGGCGAGGACACGGCCCCGCAGGACGCGCTGTATTTTACTGTTGCGGTGGGGGACCGGCGGTCCCCTTCTTACTTTCTTTCTTGGCGGTGCAGCGGCGTATCGCGCTTGCGCGAACCCCGCACCGCGCCCCAGCGATCGTTCCTTGACAGCGGTCTCTCAAGTCAAGCGCATTATTGATCTCTGGTGGCGATCGAAGAAATCCTGATCGCGATGAGGTATCAAAGGTTCGGTTTGAGCCCTAAGCGGACCATCATCTTGGCGGCTCAACAATAGGCTTCCGGATGCCATCGGATTGTTTCCAGAGGGTCCTGATGATGGTGGTGCGCCTTCGGCGCACACCGTATGCTATTGATATGGGGAAAAACTCACTGAAAATCATCGCTGCCACCTGCACACTAATCTGTACTGCGCCGGGAGCCGGCAGCGCACAGGAGGTGGTCAAAGAGCTAGAATGCCGGAGCATGGGTACGTTCAACGTACTCGACGGTGCAATGTTTCTTGGCCAGAGTACCGGCTTCTGGCACTTGTTCTACAAAGACAGCAGATTGGTTCGCATTTTGGATCCGTTCGCATGCCGTACGGCGGATAGGCGCATGGACATCCTTGAAGACGCGTTGCTCCTGCAATGCGACCAAGAATTCGAGGGTGAGCAGCAAACCATTCTTGGCCGGATTGACCGGCGTTCGGGGGCATTCTTCGAGTCTACCAAGCGAAGTTCCGAGGTTCTTGTCCGTTGGGGAAGCTGCACTTCCCCGGATGGAATC
>NZ_JBMERN010000295.1:0-1759 GCF_049310965.1 Loktanella sp. DJP18
TATAGCGCGACAATCTTGATGAGACCTGCGCGTCAATCTGGATGAGATTCTACGTCGCGGTGTCTTTGATCGTATCAGCGTGATTGTCGCTGGCAAGTTCTGTTTCGGGTGTTGATTGACGCTCCGCGACAATCTGGGGCGTGTTGTTGATGGTCGCGAAGGCAGCGGGCCGTCCGCGGTTCCGCTTTGCCTCCATGGCGCTTCGCCGCCGGAAGCTTTCGACGTTCATTTCGAAGATCGTGGCGTGGTGGACCAACCGGTCAACGGCCGCGAGCGTCATGGCCGGGTCCGGAAAGACCCTGTTCCATTCGCCGAAGGGCTGGTTCGCGGTGATCAGAACGGATCGCCGCTCGTATCGGGCCGATATCAGCTCGAACAGCACGCTGGTCTCGGCCTGGTCCTTGGTGACGTAGGCGAGATCATCAAGGATGAGCAGGTCAAACTTGTCGAGCTTGGCAACGGCGGCCTCGAGCTGCAATTCGCGCCGCGCGACCTGCAGTTTTTGGACCAGATCAGTCGTTCTGGTGAACAGGACGCGCCAGCCATTCTCGATCAGGGCGAGTCCGATGGCGGCTGCGAGATGGCTCTTGCCGCCGCCAGGTGGGCCGAACATCAGAACATTGGCGCCCTTGGCCAGCCAGCTGTCTCCCGCAGCCATGGCCATAACCTGCGCTTTGGAAATCATCGGCACAGCTTCGAAGGCGAAGGTGTCGAGCGTCTTGCCCGGCGGCAGATGCGCTTCGGCGAGATGACGTCCGATCCGGCGGTTGGCGCGTTCGGCCAGTTCATGCTCGGCGATGGCCGCAAGGAAGCGCGCAGCAGGCCAGCCCTCGCGATCGGCAACTTCTGCGAACTGGGGCCAGAGCATCTTGACCGTGGGCAGGCGCAACTCGTTCAGCATGATGCCAAGACGCGCCTCGTCGATGGGATGTGCCGTCTTCATGCCGTTTCTCCCATCCAGACGGCCGGGGCGACAAGCGCGTCATAGCTGTCGAGGCCAACCTGCTGCACCGTGACGGTTGGCAAATCTGAGGGGTCTGGTCCAAATTGCCGTCGCAAGGCGACAGGATCGGGCAACTGCCCGGCATCCAGGACCCCCTCCAGTTCCTCGGCCAATTCCCGTTCGCATCCGCGATCATGGGCCAGCGCGAGCAGCTCGACGGTGACCTTGCAGGCAATCTTCTCGGGCAGATGGGCAATCAGCGTATCGAAGGCACGCCGATAGGCCAGACGCGGAAACAGCTTGTCGCGGTAAACGAGGTTCAGCAGCGCCATCGGCTTGCGCCGCAGGGAATGAATGACATGGTGGTAGTTGACCACCTGGTCATGCCGTCCATCGGAATGGGCACGCCCACGCGGCAGCGACATCAACCGGGTGCCACCCATGAAGACCTCCAGCCGGTCATCGTAGAGGCGGATCCGCAGCCGATGCCCGATCAGGCGCGATGGCACAGTGTAGAACACCTTGCGCAGGGTGAACCCGCCGGTGCTGGAGACGGTGACGATGACTTCCTCGAAGTCTGTCGTGCGGTGGGCAGGCAAAGCTTGCAGATAGGTTCGCTCTGCCGCGATACGCTTGCCTTGGGCCGCGTTCCGACGCCCGACAATCTCATCGATAAAGGCACGATAGGCTGCGATGTCCGCAAACTCTGCGCTGCCCCGCATCAGCAGGGCGTCACGGATCGCCGCCTTGAGATGCCCATGGGCGCTCTCGATCGAACCATTCTCGTGTGCCACGCCGCGGTTGTTGCGCGTCGGC
>NZ_JBMERN010000296.1:0-1759 GCF_049310965.1 Loktanella sp. DJP18
GCTGTCGGCCTTCCGGGAGGTTTCAAGTTCCTGCTTTTTAGATCCCGCATTTGATTTCGTTGTTTTCGGCTTGGTCATGCTTGATCTCCAATTTGCGATTACGGTAGAACGCGCGATGCAGCTGTCCGTTCCGGGCGTTTGGCGCGCCTAACCGTTCCGGTCATCGGAGGCTTTTGACCCGTCCAAGTGAAGAAACAGCATCCTGGACAAATTTTCTGTGCTACATCTCGGCGCGACCATCTGCGTCGGTGCTCACCCCCTGGGCATTTCCACCATGTTCACGCGTCAAATCCCGGCCAGGCAACTGTCAGCCAGCGTTCCGCTGGACGTTTTGGCACCTGCGTCAATGCACAGCGCCAGGAACACATCGGTCCTGCGAAGCATTTACCCTTCAAATGGAGGACGATCTCATGAAAACCGCACTGACAGTTGTCGCATTGTTTATGGGCAACACCGGCCACGCTGAGACCATCACCGTCGCCGGTGGTTGCTTTTGGTGTACCGAAGCAGATTTCGAAAAAGTAGACGGCGTATCTGAGGCCGTCTCTGGCTTTGCCGGGGGTCGTGTCAAAAATCCCAGCTACGATCAGGTCGTCAACGGCGGCACAGGTCACTATGAAGCTGTGCAGGTCACCTATGACCCTGACGTGATCGATCGACGGCAGCTCTATGACCTGTTTTTTCGGTCCGTTGATCCGCTCGACGATGGTGGACAATTTTGTGATCGGGGCGATAGCTACCGAACTGCGATCTGGGTTGACGACGCGGAGGACAGAGCGACGGCTGAAGCGGCAAAAGCGGCAGCGGAGGCTGAGCTAAACCAGAGCATTGTTACTCCAATTCTTGACGATGCTGAGTTCTATCCGGCAGAGGCTTATCACCAAGACTATTATAAGTCCCAAGAAAGACTGCCTTTTTCAACAGTGGGCATTGCTGTAAAAAAAGAGACTGCTTACGAAAGGTACCGCGAGCGCTGCGGGCGTGACGACCGGATCCGTGCAATATGGGGTGATGACGCACCTTTTTTGCCAGCGTCGTGACGTACAATAAGGATCAAATAGGTGTCCTGGAATCCCAATAGTTGCGTCACCTACGCCGAGACTTATCCGGGGTCTTGCAGAGCCAATGGCATAATCATTGCCTCTGCATTCACCCTGACGATTTTACGCTGAGCGGGTGTCAGGTTCGCCGATAAAACGTCACACGCTGTCCGGCGCAAAGTTGAGAGCAACCCCATTGATACAATGGCGATTGAAAAACGGGGGTGGTCCGTCACCGAGTACATGGCCCTGGTGGCCTAGGCAGCGTGCACAATGAACCTCTGTCCGCACAAGAAAGAGCAGCGTTCGGTCTGGCATCGTCCCGACGGCACCTTTGATTGCTTCTGTAAAGCTCGGCCAGCCTGTACCGCTGTCAAACTTGTTCTCGGATCGATACAGAGGCAAATCGCAACCCGCACAGGTGAACGTACCTGCGCGCTTTTCTTCGTTCAGCGGACTGGTAAACGGCCGCTCAGTCTCATTGTCGCGCAAAACCGCAAACTCCTCTGCAGTCAATATTGCTTGCCATTCAGTCTCACTGAGAGTGACGGGACTCAGCGGCAGGTCGATGAGGTCATGCCCAAATGTTGTCTCCATGCCCAAAGGTTGATCGACCATCGCCGCTGACGCTTTTTGCACACCAAACGGAGCAGCCAGCCCGGCACCTATCATCGTCGTCAGGAAACTGCGTCTTTTCATTTTAGACTCTCCATAATCAA
>NZ_JBMERN010000297.1:0-1740 GCF_049310965.1 Loktanella sp. DJP18
GCGGGCAACCGGTCGGGTAAGCGCATCGCTTCCTGCCAGTTGTCGGCGCGCAGCCAGCCGTAATCGTCGTGCAGATCGACACCGTGAACGGTCGCCACGGTGGGGTGGCGCGTGGCGGCGGGCGCGTCGGGGAGGGCCGGGAACGAACGAGGCATGGGACTCCTTCGGACGGCATTGCATCCAGAGTGGGCATCACCAGCCCGGATGACAATGGCACGCAACTGCCCGACCGGCTCCCAGACGGTGCCTGACCTATCAACGTCTGCTTTCGGGAAGCTGCACCGCAGCGGCCGAGTGTGCGCGCAATGTCCGGTAAGGGCCGGAAGCACCTGCGGCAGGATGGTGGGTGAAACGGCAACTCTGGACTGGTAGCGGCGCAGTCACCTCCGCACGGTGACGTGCGTGAGTTTTTGAAAACAGTGTCCAAATCGCCCTCCCGCAACCATTACAGACGAACCAGACAAAGCCGCCCCAGGGCGGCTTTCTGCGTTCTCAGAGCTACCCAAAGACAGCAGCCCCGCCAACGCCCCCACCAGTTCGATCGAAAGCGCGGCATCCTGCGGGATCAGCCGGATCTCGGTCAACAGGCTGCGGATGATCGATGTGGCCTCCGCCTTCGTGCTGTCGCTCTGTAGCGCCGCCGTCAGGTCCGCCACCTGCGCCTGATAGCGATCCGCGAGACCGGGATGCAGCAGGACAGGCGCGGCGTCCGAGGTATCGTGCAGCTTGGCCGTCAGCGCCGCCTTGGACGACTCCAACGCCGTCATCTTGTCCTTCATGCTCGGGTGAAACATGCCTTCGGCGATGGCATTGACCATCTGGTCGATCTGGCGTGTGACCTTGGCCAATTCACGCTCGTCGGCCATGCGATCCGCTCGGATCGACCCGGTCAACTGGTTGAACTCGGCTTGATAGGCGCAGACGTATTCCGCGATGAGGTCAGGATGCAGCAGCTGGTCCTTGAGACCGGACAGAACACGGGCTTCGAAATCCTCGCGCTTGATCGTCAGGCGGTTGCCACAGGTGCCCTTGCTCCTCGTGTTGGCGCAGCCGTAGTACTGTTTGCCGACCTGAATGAACCCGCCGCCGCAGGTGCCGCACTTCAACATGCCTGTGAACAGGTGGGTGGCCCGCTTCATGCGCCCCACGGCTTTGATGGCGTCTCGGATGGCCAGACTGCGCGTGGCCGTCTGGCGGGCCTTCACGGCCTCCCAGAGGTCATCGCTGACGATCCGCAGGTCAGGCACCTGTTCGATGATCCAGTCCTCAGGCTTGTTCATCCGGGCCTGCCGTCTGCCGGAATCGGGGTCTTTGATGAACCGCTGCCGGTTCCAGACGAGGCGGCCCAGATAGAGTTCGTTGTTCAGGATGCCGGTGCCACGCTTGTCATTGCCGTAGATGGTTGAAGACCCCCAGGTGCCGCGCGGACCGGCGACGCCTTCCTTGTTCAGGCCGGTGGCGATGGCACGTGGGCTGATGCCATGGCTGTAGTTCGTGAAGATAAGCCGGACCACGGCGGCCTGCTGGACATTGATGGTGCGTTCGCCGGTGGTGATGGTGCCGTCTGCCAGTAAGTCCCGGACGACATCGTAGCCGTAGGTGACGCCGCCCGCCGACTTGCCCTTGCGCACGCGGCCTTCGAGGCCCCGGTGGGTCTTCTGGGCAAGGTCCTTCAGAAAAAGGCTGCTCATTGTGCCCTTCAGCCCGATATGCAGTTCGGAAATCTCGCCCTCGGCGACG
>NZ_JBMERN010000298.1:0-1691 GCF_049310965.1 Loktanella sp. DJP18
GCGCGTGCTCGTCGTGAGATATCTCAGCATCGAGGCGGCGTTAGCCGACATTTCAAATGTCGAAACGGCCCACTTCAATGCGATCGCGGGCCTCGACGGTTTCAAGGATGTGGCCTTGCTGATCAGCATTGGCCGCCCGCTGCCTCCAAGCCAGGAGATCGAGGCCCTGTCCGGGACCTACTTCGGTGAGGTCCCGCTCGGCCGTTACCGCCACGACGTGGCCGGACTGCGGATGGCATCAGGCCTGGTCCGTGGCATGGTCGTGCTGCGCCACGAGGATCCGCAGGCGGAGACATTGCGGGCGGCGATCTGCGACGACGAGCTGATCCAGGTCGTCGGTCGTGGCCGGGGCGTGAACCGGACGGCCGAAAATCCGCTGGAGGTGCACATCCTCGCAGATGCCGCCCTGCCGTTGGTCTTCGATCGCCTGGTGACGTGGGACGTCGAATGCCCTGACGTGTTCCAGCAGATGCTGATGGCCGGCGTGGCCGTCGACAGCCCGGCCGATGCGGTGGCGTTGCATCCGGGGCTGTTTGCAAATGTCGAGCAGGCCAAAAAGGTTCTCGAGAGGGCCGCATTTAAGGGACAAAACCCTATAAGTACCTCTTATAGGGAAATGTCCCTTAAATCGGCTGCGTATCGTCGGGCGGGACGTGGGCGCGGGTGGCAGCGAGCTTGGTGGGTCAACGATGATGGCACTGACGTGCGCGATCGGATTGAGGCCGGGCTGGGTGATATGGCGGCGTGGCGCGATGAGACGAGCATGTAGGTTTCTGGGCAGTTACTAAACTGGGGGCTTCCAGAGGCGAAGCGGAGGCCTGCCTCCGGTTTGTTTCAAACCAGATTTTCCTTCGTGTCGCTTGGTCAAGGGGCCTAAACCGGATCTGTGCAGCGATTTGCACTGAGGCCTGCTGTGCTGCCGAATTGAACTTTTGCATATTGGTTGCAACAGGAGGTCACATTTTTGCCTTGTCGGTAAGTGTCAGCGCTCCGTAAAGCCTTTGAATACCAATCGCGCAAGTAACAAAGCATTTCCACGCCTGTCTGCAGAAGAAAACTTGGGTGAATCCAATTCAGCCAATGATAACAATGCTCCATCAGAATACTTGCCAATCTCGTCCGGGCCTACGTATCCCATCAACCAGTCCGGAAACGATCGAACTTCTACCGTTTCATTTAAGGTTTCTGAAATGCTTGTGTGACGCGGGTCTTTGCAAATTCGCGCATAGCATTGCTCGACAACGCGTCTCTCACCTTCAAGAACCTGAAAAAACAGATCATCATGGTGCATAAGCACGCCTGTGATACCATCACGTCGGTTATTTCGGACAGAAACCTCGAGAATATCTGAAAGCACCTTAGGCTCTAGTTCCGAGCGAGCCAAACTTACATATGCAATGTGGCAATTCATGAGTGAGCTCTCTCCATTAAAAATTCCACATGTTGAGAGTAGTAGAAGCTAGAGATGAAACAAGTACATTTCGTTTATCCTGTTCTCACTATCCGTCCCCGTCAAGCTTCATAACAAGGCCGAAAAGGGCTCGAAGCTGCCGTTCGCCGCGAGTTGAAGTAAGGTTGGTTTTGGGCCGCTTGCCGACGGCTGCCGACTTGACGGCAATGCCGAGCTTCCCCTCATCAATACTGTCGCTTCCTGTCGCTCCTTGTCGTTTAATGTCATGATTACAATGGCC
>NZ_JBMERN010000299.1:0-1685 GCF_049310965.1 Loktanella sp. DJP18
CCATAAACTCAGCTTTCGCGGTTCTGGCTTATCTTTGACGTTAATCAGTTATTTTGGTTGTCAGGGCCGCCCTAAAACCCTCGTTTTTGGCATGGTCGCAAACGACTTCGATTGACGCTGCCACAAACCCCGTTCAAAACCTAACTGGTTGTTGAAGGTTTTTGGAAGAGTTGAATTCATGATCGTTGGCTATGCACGTGTCTCGACAGAAGATCAGCACCTCGATCCCCAAACCTCTGCTCTGAAGGCGGCCGGTGCAGAGCGCATCTTTGCGGAGAAACAGTCGGGCACCAAGAAGTCACGACCCGAGCTGGACCGTATGATCGACCAGTTGCGTCAGGCTGATGTGGTGGTGGTGGCCAAGTACGACCGGCTGAGCCGGTCGTTGCAGGACCTTCTGCAGATCGTGGGGGCTATTAGTGCGAAGGGTGCAGGCTTTCGTTCCCTGGCTGAGGACATTGACACAACGACGCCTGCTGGTCGGCTTGTGTTTCATGTCTTTGCCTCCATCGCCCAGTTCGAGCGTGAGCGTATTTCTGAGCGAACCAAAGAAGGGCTCGCGTCCTCCCGTAAGCGCGGAAGGATCGGTGGCAGGCCCCCTGCCCTGTCTCCCGAGCGCCGTGCAGAGGTGGCCCGAATGCGTGATCAGGAGGGGCGCGGTATTGCTGAGCTGGCACGGTTGTTTCAAGTCAGTCCAAACACCATTCGGCGGGCCTAAACGGGAACTATACCCGCGCCTTAGCTTAGTGTAATCCTGTTACAGACATAAGAAACAGATGTTTTCTATACGACAACCCCAACAGTAACAGGTGTTACGCCCTATGAAATACACCCTCGGGCAAGCGGCTAAGGAAACAGGCGTAAGCAAACCAACCCTATCCAGAGCAGTTAAAAAAGGAGATCTATCTGCGGAAGGGGGAGGGGGTTCCCCTTACAAAATCGACCCCTCCGAGCTTGGGAGATGGCTCGCGGGTTACAGGGAACGCAACCCAGAAACTACCGACTTAGAAACCCCTGTTGGAACACATGAAACACTCAGCAAAAACAGGGACCTAGAAGCTGAAGTTGATGCGCTACGCGAACACATTGTGCGTGAAGAGACAGAACGCGCACGCGAGCGAGTGCAATTAGAGGCGCATATCGCTGATCTCCGCGGGCGAGTAGAGCGCGCTGAGCGCAAGGAAGATCAGCTTATGGCGCAACTCACTGACCAGAGAGAGGCTAAGATTAAACCCCTTGAGCCACCACAACGACGTGGTTTTTTTGCTCGGTTTACGAGGTAGATCAAAATTTCCAGAACCACTTCAGTGAGGTGCTCCCCATTCCTTGGACAGGATCCGGGGCTTTTTAAGCTCTGATCTGCTCCTGGTGATCGGGTTGCATTGCTTCGACTTTCAGCGAGTAGATCACCACTGGTGGTTTTCCGCCAAGGGCTTTGTGCGGTCGGCGGTGATTGTAGAACTCCACCCATTTCTGGACACTCGCGCGTGCCTGAGACCCGGTCTCCAAGGCGTTCAGGTAGACGCACTCGTATTTCAGCGTGCGCCACAGACGCTCGATGAAGATGTTGTCTAGATAGCGGCCCTTGCCGTCCATAGATGTGCGGATGCCCGACCGGCGCAGGCGGTCTGTCTAGGCGAAGGATGTATGAAATGTCCCCGCTACCGAAGTCCAGAGCCTAGAAG
>NZ_JBMERN010000300.1:0-1666 GCF_049310965.1 Loktanella sp. DJP18
GCCGTGTCGTTTGCAACGCAGGCAACATTCTCGAGGCAGGCTGCATAGGTCAGCGCGTCGACGTTCACCACGCTGTGTCCGGCCGCTATGGCCTGGCGGACCACGGCAGACCCGATGAAACCCGCCCCCCCGGTGACGAGGATTTTCAAGAGGCACCCTCCCAGGAAAACGGAGATGTCAGGTCGGCAAATCGACCGGCGGCGGTATCCTTCACCGAAAGCATCGCATCGGACGGATCGATCCCCCAGTCTATGCCGAGATCGGGATCGTCAAAGCGCACCGCGCCCTCGGCCGCGGGCGCATAGGTCGCAGAGCATTTGTAGGCCACGACAGTATCGCGTGTGCGCGTGACGAAACCATGCAGAAATCCCGCCGGAACCAGAAGTTGACGTCCATTCTCGGAAGACAGGGTCACACCTACGTGCTGCCCGAATGTCGGCGAGCCGGTTCGGATGTCGACGGCGACGTCCCAGATTTCGCCTGAGACGACCCGGACCAGCTTTGCCTGTGCCGACGGGGGGGCCTGGAAATGAAGGCCGCGAACCGTGCCCGCCTCCTTGCTCCAGGATTGATTGTCCTGCACGAAAGTCGTGAAGATGCCGTGGCGCGCCAAGGCTTCCTGATTGTAGGTTTCGCAAAATGCACCCCGATCGTCGCCAAACACGCGCGGCGTAACCACGACCAAGTCTGAAATGTCCGTCTCTTCAATCATGTGCAACCTCCTATCCTGGGCCTCGACGTCATGGTCATAGTAGGTTCGGCACGCCATGGCGACTCACACTCTTACTGGCACCTGCATGGCAACTTCTAGGCATCGCTGAGATTATCGCATCTCTGGCCCATTCATCGCATCCCGTCAGGCCATGATCCCGACCGGAAGCAGGAGCCGATGCTTGGCAGATGTCGATGTGTTTTTGCAGGAGATCAATGTAGCCTACGGCTGCAAGGAATTGCGCAAGAACCAAAACTAGAACGAGGGTCATATGATGAAGGCAGCATTCAATTGAAGAAGCGTTTACTGTTTGTTCAGTTCGGCGACTTCCGTGAGGCTTTCGAGCGATTTGCCGGTGGCGGTCCAGAAACCTACCGGGATCAGGAAAAATCCGTCGGTTACGTCAGTGGCCTGGCACGAGAAAACCTCGTGACAACGCTGTGTTTCGGGACAGATTCATATGACAGCGAAATCGCGCCCAACTTACATGCAAGAGGGGTCGTACGAGGTGCTTTCGATCAAAATTCAGTTCAAGATGTTATGGATGAATTGCAGCCATCACATCTTGTACTCCGGACCCCACACATCGGGTTCTTGTCCGAAGCCGCAAAGCGGAACTGCCACGTCCTGCCAACATTTGCCGATATCATGCAACGCAATGGCCTTCGACAAGCTTGGCGAAATAGAAATCTGCGACATAAAATAAGTCGAATCAGAGCTCCCTGCGTCTCGAACCATAGTCTGAACGCGTCCAAGTCGCTGGTGACGGTTTTGGGCCTGTCTCCCAGCCCAGTTATACCCTGGGACTGGAGCAAGGTTCCTATCGCCGGCCCTCTCAAACCAGCTCCCGACAATACAGCGGGCCCACAAATTTTCTTTGCTGGAAATCTCAGCGAGGCAAAGGGTGTCGGCGACTGCATTGCTGCCATTGCGATCCTACATCAGCAAGGCCAC
>NZ_JBMERN010000301.1:0-1632 GCF_049310965.1 Loktanella sp. DJP18
CATTCTACCATGTTGCGATCAGTGCTTATTTATCTTCGGGAAGGATCTGAACCGTCAACCGCGGCACATCTGCTATTCATAAAGTGGATATAGGGTCTTGAGACCCAATGTGCTTAACGCACAACAGATAGGTGTTTGCGCAGAGGGGATACGAAGGTCACACGGTTGCGCCCATTGGCTTTCGACTCGTACAGAGCTTGATCCGCTTCCTTGTAGCTCACGCCATAATTGAAGGCCTGTCCGACTGCGTGAAATGCTCCGGCGCTGACATGGGTCACATGTCCATCTGCTGGGTTTCCATAAGGAACCTTAAGGGTTTCTTGCAACCGCTCGGTTATGGTCTGGCCGATCTCGGAATTCGGCGTGGTCATAAGGACAGCGAACTCCTCGCCGCCAATCCTTGCTGCAAAATCAAGACCGCGCGTCGCGCGGTTGATTGCGACGCCCACTGCCCGCAGCACGTTGTCACCTTCATCGTGCCCGTACATATCATTAATTCTCTTGAAATGGTCGATATCCAGAATGATCAGAAGAACATTCTCAACGCGCTGCAATTCCAGCTTCGTAACGAACTCTTCGAATGCACGCCGGTTGGGTAAACCAGTCAGGATATCCGTGATGGCCGCACTTTCCATTTCACGTTCTTTGCGACCACGCCGTTGCTCCTTCTCGAGCATCTTTCCGAAGATTAGAACGTTTGCGGCAACAAACAATGATACGCCTACTGCAACCATAGGATCTGAATACTCAGACCGCGTCAGAAAGATAGCCGACGGTAGCGAAGACGCGACGCATAACAGCAGCCAGGACTGGTTTGATCTTACGGCCTCTTTGCCGTACCTCATGTACCAGGCTAGCGAGGCCGCTATTGTCAATAAAATTGAGATGCATCCGGTAACCACGGCAGGTCCACCAATCAGAATGCGCACGGCGATGCTTATGGCAGAGGTGATGATAGATGCAATTGGGCCACCAAACGCAGTTGCTGCGGCGATAAAGGCCCCCCTTGCGTCGGCTTGAACCCCTTCAGAGATGTAGAATGGTGTCATCATGGCGGTAGCTGCACCAATACCGAACGCCATGCCCACCACGCTGCGGCGAAGCGTCCGGCTACCGACCTTTTGCTGGAGAAATCCATAAATTAGCGCGCCTAGCGCCATCATCGCGATCGACTGCATGGAGATCAGAAATATGCTTGCCATGTTCAACCCTCATCGACATAGCAGACCTACCTGACCCAACTCTGATCAGTCACGCGCCCAGCATCTTTCTTCCATATTACTGCAAATTCACAGTTTCGACAACCATGCTGATGCCATGCGCAAGGATAGAGGTTTTCATGTCTTCGACCCAATCGCCGCCCGGACCATTCCGGCCACGGTGAACGAAGCGGTCTACATCTTGGACGGGCTGCTGATGACCGCTGCTGGCCAGAAAATCCTCAAGCAGTCAGGGATCACCTCGCGAGACGATATCAGGCGGCTCGGATATCGCAGGGCGCATAGCTGTAGTGCGTACCCGAACCGGTTCTCCGGACGCCTGCGATCGTCGATGTGCTCAAGGTCCTCAGCCGACAGCGTGTAGTGGTAGAGGATGCGGGCCTCGTCTGTCGGAAGATCGAATAGCGCCGCG
>NZ_JBMERN010000302.1:0-1624 GCF_049310965.1 Loktanella sp. DJP18
AACAAGGGCGGCAGCGGTCGTGAAGCGGACCTTCAGACCCTTTTGGCAGGCCGCCAGTCCGAGCCCCAGGGCAACGTGGGTCTTGCCGGTGCCGCTCGGACCCAGGGCGATGACGTTCTCGCGCCGGTCCACGAAGGCGCAGCGGGCCAGTTCCATGGTCAGGGCCTTGTTCAATGACGCAATCACCTTGAAGTCGAAGCTGTCCAGACTCTTGGTTGCCGGGAACTTGGCGTCCTTGATCCGGCGTTCGATCATCCGGCGTTCGCGTTCAATCAGTTCCAGTTCACAGAGCCGCAGCAGGTAGTGAACATGGTCCTTGTTCTCAGCCGCGCATTGCCGTGCCTGCTTGTCGTACTCGCTGTTGAATGTCGGCAGGCGCAGCTTCTTGAGATGATGCTGCAGCAGGACCTGAGGGGTATCGGTCATGCCGCTGTTCCGGACATCAACACATTGTAGCTGGCCGGGTCCGTCGTCTCGACCTGTGCCTTGGGCAGATAGGGATAGATGTCGAGATCAAGCCGCGGCGGGCGCTTCTCAATCCGACATAGCACGAGATGCTTGACCGCATCGTAGCCGATGGTCCCGTGACCGAGAGCGTACTTGATGGCACCATGAACATGGGCCATCTCGAAGGTCTCCAGCAGGCGCAGAACCTGGACGTATTCGCGCTTGCCCTTCTTGCCCATCCGCGCTTCCAGCAACCGGTGCAGGATGGCGAACTCGGCGGGCAGGTCCCAGCCCTGCAGCGGTGCCGCCTGATCCAATGCGCCGACTTTCTGCTCAAGCAGCGGTAGGTAATGCATTGGATCGAACACCATGTCAGCCTTGTCGTAGGACCGGCGGTGGCGGGCGATTCTCTCTGCGCCACACCCGATGACGACCTCATGGACATAGCCCCTGATCTGGACCTCGTGGTGTGCGTAGGCGACCGGGACGGAATAATCATTGGTGCGATAGCGGACCATCGAGATCGACGTCGCCCGTGTGCTGACCTTCTCGCAGGCATCATAGGGCGTGGGCGGCAGTGCCATCAGCGCATCCAGATCGCGCATCAGGCGGTCTCCGATCGGCTCGGTGTGGCCACGGACGGTATCGTCCTGGCGCCTCAGGCATTGTTCTTCCAGCCGGGCATTCAGCTCATCGAAGCTGTTGAACCGGGGCGCTGGTACGAGAAAGTTCCGTCGCCCGTAGCCGATGACGCCTTCGACATTGCCTTTGTCGTTGCCCTTTCCCGGCCGACCGAACTTGTCGTCGAACAGATAATGCGACTGCAACTCGGAAAAGATCCTGGTTCGCTCCCGCTTTCCATCACCGCAGATCTTCGCCACCGCGATCGAGGTGTTGTCATACAGGATCGATAACGGCACCCCGCCGAAGAACGCAAAAGCTGAGACATGACCATCGCAGAACGCTTCGGTGGTCTCTGCAGGATATGCTTTGATGAAGAACGCGTCCGAATGCGGCAGCGCCATCGCAAAATAGTGCAGCTTGCACGCGACCCCGTCAATCACACCAAGCGTCTCGCCAAAATCCACCTGCGCGTGACCGGGCGCGTGCGACAACGGGACGAACACTTCCTTTGATCGGCGTTGCTTCTCGCGGACATAATCCGTGACGATCGTGA
>NZ_JBMERN010000303.1:0-1612 GCF_049310965.1 Loktanella sp. DJP18
CGGCCGAGGCTGCGAATGCGGCGCTCAGCAACTCTCATCTCCATGCCGCCTGCCAAGGGCGTATCAATGTCGCGCAGGGCCGCGATATGCCTACTCAGCCGCTCGCGTTCTATCTTTCCTCGCATGGCATCTGATGCGGCATTGTAGAGCCATCGACGTGGCGCATGGTGAGATATTTGATCGCGCACCCACTCTTCCGTCAGCTCGATGCTTCTACCGTCCGAAAACAAGATTTCCATTGGACGCAATAGATCGATTTCGAGAACGGATTCAGTGCCAGGTTTAGGCGTCACCGCGTGCTTCCCACGCACTGCCCGCAGAACGATGCGGACATCCTTCAAAGCGCCTGGGGCGCGTGCCCGCACCTCGTAGCCACCACTGCTCTGTTCGCGACCGGCAGCCGCGCTTTCAAATGTGAAGGCAGGCAAGGTGCGTCGAGACAAGGAAGATCCCCATGTCCACTCAAGATCTGGAAGCGCAATCTCATCTCCATCCTGGATGATCTGCGCCAGAAACATGGCAAATGAAGCTGAGAGCGCATCGCGACAAGACGATCCGTTTGCATGTGCGAAATGCCAGGCCTTCTTGTTCCCTTGTCTGGCGATAAGTGCCTCTGAACAAGCCGGACAATGACAAGAGCATGCAAGGCCGCGGTCGACTGTTCCGACGTGCTGTATCCGTCCTGTCTCATGTCGCCCGAACGCCAGGCGAACCATCTCCGATCCGAAGGCATCGTGTGCCTCGGAGTCCCTCAGTCCGCTTCTGAGTGAGGCAGCGATATCACGCGTGGATATCTGATCGAGATGGTTCATGCTCATCCCTATAATATCGAGCCTTTCTCAGCTTCTGCCCAGTTATCCGGAAGAGTGAATGCGAGCTTCATGGAGAACATTGGCCCTATTCTCGACAAACGAAATCCGAACTTCAAAAAACATCTCTCTCGTTCAGCAGCTTCAATTCTGGCCTTTCTGGCCGATATTTTCTATGGGGTATGGTTTACCTGAGAAGCCCCGTTCCCGGCCGCCAAGCCTAAGTCCGCTTGGTTGCAAACTGAGGAAAAAGGACACTCTCATATTGCGTAGTCCATCAGAACTGATTTTTTTACTGCTGTAGAGTTTTGTGCAATAAAATCAGTAAGTTTGCTGTGAGGAAGGGCTGAAGCTTTGTTTAATGATGAGGGTCCGCTTCAGATCTTCTTCGAGTTGAGCAGCAATGGTGTCTTAGGGCCTATATTTCCCCTGATAACTTGATCAGGACACCGCCATGACCGAAGAGAAGAAAATTCCAAACTGGGCCTCGTGCGGAAGTCGCAAAATTCCAGACACGCCCAGTTTTCGAGATTTCTCTCTCTCCACACAGGATGTCTCATTTCTCCCTTACGTTTCTGCTACGAACGGATCGACAAGCGTCATCGATCTCATCGGCCCGATCGTAATCGGTGATGGGTGCCTGATCGTGACTGGATATCAGGATTTTCTATCAGCCTTGTCGATTATCATGGAGGTCAGGCCCGGTATTATCCATGAAGACCCTGACTCAATCAGAATTTTGTTTGGCACAAACACCGACAACCTGAAATATCACACCGGTCCGCGGCAGGCTTTGCCGGATG
>NZ_JBMERN010000304.1:0-1596 GCF_049310965.1 Loktanella sp. DJP18
GATACCATAACCGGACCAGTCAAATGAGAACCGTTTTCTGCTTCAAACGCTGGGATTGGCGCTGTGGTATTCCGGCGTCCAGTGAGCGATCCCCTAACGGACAGTAGGGGGTAGATTCCGGTAGGGGGCAGGATCGTATCACAAGGAATTCTGTCGCTGGCGCTTCATGATATCGAGCACGGTATTTTTGCTGATCCCGAGATCGCGTGCGATCCATCGGTATGATCGGCCTTCTGCGACGGCCTGAAGGACCTTTGGCGCGAACTTATCGGACTTTGGGCGCTGCCCCGGCTGACGACCGAGCTTTTTGCCCCGCGCCCGTGCGGCGGCCAGACCTGATTTCACCCTTTCGCTGAGCAGATCACGTTCAAACTGGGCGATCCCAGCCAGCATTGTGGCCATCATTCGGCCATGTGGGGTCTCTACCTCGAAGGTCATGCCGCTCATGGCCACAACAGATACTTTCCAACCGGCGAGCCGGTTGAGGGTATCCAGCAGATCCTGCGTGGACCGCCCCCAGCGGGAAAGCTCACTGACCAGGATGGCGTCGATATGTCTGGCCTGCGCCAAGTCGAGCACCCGGTTGCGCGCGAGGCGATTGGCGGACGCGCCCGAAGCTGTTTCCTTGAATACTGCGACCACTTCATAACCGCCCCGTTCTGCAAAAGCCGTCAATTCCGATACCTGCCGTTCGCAGGACTGATCCGAGGTCGAAACCCGGGCATAGATGGCGGCACGTTGTCCCAGTTGAACCCCCTCGGATTTTGGCCTTGCAAGCCTTTGATTTTGCTGGTGCGGATTTTGTCCTGAACAGACTAATGACTAACAAGGACAAGCCGCCATGCCAAGACGCTCTATTCTCACTGCCCGCCAACGCGCGGCGCGGTTGTGTATCGAATGTGGTGGAAACTCTCTGGCAGCGTTCTCCGAGCATGTGGATTTGGGCCTGATCAGGCCGCGAGGTCAAGGCTGATCGGGGCGATAGGCTGAGCCAAGGTTTCCCAGCTATCGATCTTCCGCATTTGGATCTGGCCCGATGCCATCAGTGCCCAGAGAAGCATTGGCACCGTTTCGGCGCAGGGCAGCACGGTCTGGGTCTTGATGCGACGGCGGAATTCCTCGTTTAAGCGCTCAATTGCATTGGTGGTTTGTGCGGATTTCCACTGCGACGGGTCCAGACGCGTGAAGGTGAACAGCCGGTCTCCAGCCTCTTCCAGGCTGTCAGCGACCGCACGGCATTTCAGCCGCCACTTGTGCAAGAATACCTTCCGCCGCTTCTCGATGTCCGCCGCGCTGTCGCCATAGATCATATCACGGTAATCCTCGCTCAGTTCGTCATGCATGTGCTTTGGGGCATGACCGAGAAGGTTGCGGTGCTTGTGAACCGTGCAGCGCTGGATCGGTAGGGCCTCCCCCCAGAGTGCGACCAACGCAGCCTCAAGCCCGGGGGCTCCGTCAACAAGGACAAATTCCGGTTGCTTCAGGCCGCGTGCGTCGAGATCACCAAGAAACATGCCCCAAGCCGCCTTACTCTCTCCGCCCATATTCTTGATGGATAGCAGCACCTTCTGCCCGTCCCGGCGCACCCCTATGGCC
>NZ_JBMERN010000305.1:0-1582 GCF_049310965.1 Loktanella sp. DJP18
CGTGGCCGTCTGATTGGGCGAACGAAGGGCGGTATGAACACCAAGCTGCACGCCGTGACTGACGCACTTGGGCGGCCCATCCGGTTCTTCATGACGGCCGGTCAGGTCAGCGACTACACCGGGGCGAGGGCATTGCTGAACAGTCTTCCGTCCGCGGACTGGCTCCTGGGGGACCGGGGATATGACGCGGATTGGTTCCGCGAAGCCCTTGTCGACAAGAAGATCACGCCATGCATTCCAGGTCGAAAGTCACGCGACAAGCCTGTAAAATACGACAAGCGTCGCTACAGGAAGCGCAACCGGATCGAGATCATGTTCGGACGCTTGAAAGACTGGAGGCGCGTCGCCACGCGCTACGACCGAAGTCCCAAGGTTTTCCTCTCAGCCATTGCTCTCGCCGCAACAGTGATCTTTTGGTTATGAGATGCTGTAACGGGGCCTGCGTCGCGCACTGCCTGTTACCGCTTGCAAGATCAGGGGCAAGTTATCGACCATCCCGTATTGGATCCATATGGAGGACGACGGGATGAGACTTTTTGTTGGGTTGGATGTGTCGCTCGCGAAGACGGCGATTTGCGTCATCAGCGAGCATGGCAAGATCGTGAATGAGACGCAGGTCGCCAGTGAACCTGAGGCATTGGTGCGTTGGGCGCGAGAACAAGAAGGCACTGTTGCGGCCATCGGGCTGGAGGCTGGTCCCTTGTCACAGTGGCTGCATCGTGGGCTGACAGATGCCGGGCTGGATGCTGTTCTGATGGAAACACGCCAAGTGAAAGGAGCCCTGAAGGCCATGCCGATCAAGACGGATCGCAGGGATGCCGAAGGCATTGCACGGCTTCTTCATCTCGGTTGGTTCAGACCGGTTCACTGTAAATCCGTCTCGGCGCAGGAAGTCCGTGCCGTGCTCGGGGCCCGAAAGGCCATCCAGCAAGGCATGATCGCCTTGGAAATGTCGATGCGTGGTCTCTTGCGGAACTTCGGGCTCAAGGTTGGTGCCATCTCTCGGGGCCGCTATGAACAGCGCATTCGCGAACTGGCAGACGGCAATCCAATGCTGGAAACTGCGACGGCACCGATGCTGCGCGCGCGGGCATCATTGCGACAGGAGCTGGCAGGATTGGAGCGTCTTGTCCGGCAGATGGCTCAGGATGAGCCAATATGCCGGCGACTTATGTCTATGCCTGGGGTAGGCGCGGTGGTCGCGCTAACTTACAGATCAGCTGTCGATGATCCTTCCCGGTTCACATCCTCCAAGAAAGTTGGAGCGTGGGTTGGCATGACGCCATCGCGCAACCAGTCGGGTGAACGCGACGTATCCGGTGGCATCACGAAGGCGGGCGACGTCAATCTGCGCCGCGCATTATGTCAGGCTGCGACTGTCATGATGCATCGCGGACGGTCGACGTGGCTGAGAACATGGGCTGCGCAGGTCGCTCGACGCCGTGGCGGCAAACGCGCCATGGTTGCCTTGGCAAGGCGTATCAGCGTCATCCTGCACAGGATGTGGGTCGATGATGCCGACTTCCTGTCAGACATTGCCGTGCCCCATGTGGCCTGAAAGATTGCGTCTCCTGCCGTCCAC
>NZ_JBMERN010000306.1:0-1575 GCF_049310965.1 Loktanella sp. DJP18
CAAGTTTGTGAACGGCCTCCGCATGGGTCGCGACCGGCAGATTTGTGATCAGTTTCCAGAATACAGGTGCCCGACCTTCTGGCGGGTCGAGCTCTTCGGCATAAATGATCGGAAGGTTCTGATGTGCATATTTCTTTTGCTTTCCGATCGGCGGGCGAACCGTCATCGAAGCGTGACGGATCGATAGGACCGCGTGATGGGCTTTCCCCTGCGCGTCGCGGAACTGGGTCTCGTGGGTGCCGCTGGATTGCACCTGCGCCATCACTTTCCCAATGGTCGTGTAGCCATTCTCCGCCAAGCGGTCGACACAACTGCGCACCAGGAACCCGGTTCCGAGTTCCTCAGCCAGGCAGTAGAGCTCGTAGATGTCGCTTTCCCGATCACCGATATGCACGCAGCGCTCGGGTGCACTCGCCAGTTCTGTGGATCGGCGCAGATTATCAAGCCAGCGCATGCTTTCCTTTTGCTCAATCGGCACCCGCGTTGGATTGATCTTGCGTTTAAGGGCACGGGTTCCCTTGAACTTAGCGCGCGACCAGAATTTCGCCGCCGTCAGGCCAAGGGGCAAACCCTCCGGCGTGATAGCCAGGCTGGCATGCATCAGGAGCCCAGAGACCGCATGTTTCTGATAGCGCCCGTCCTTTATCTTGCGTCCGGTCGACACGTGCGTGAACCCCACCTTCTGCGGATCCGCACGCTTGAAAGACAATTTCGTCGTGTCTTGAAGGATCAGAATGGCACCCTCAGTTGCGCTGATGCGCAAGGCAGAGGCGGCAAAATGGCCTGCGAGGATCTTGTCTTCACTGACATTCCCGTTCGAAAAGAAGCGGTAAGCAGCCTTGGTGTTCGACCAATCCTGAAACGCCGTCGGCAGCGGTTTCCCCGGTCGTTCCCCGAGAGCCTCGAACATTGCCCCAAGGCGCCGGTTTAGCCGGGCGTCCCCAAGATCGCACGCAGCCGTTTCTGCTGCCACCCAACTCTGCACCATCCGCGCACCTCAATCATTCGGTGCAACATGACGAATCATGATTGGGCCTATTCGGACAAGGCGAAGTCTGCTGGGTGAATCAATTTGCCGCACGACTTATGGGTAACTGCAAGCCTCGCCGTAGCCTTACGATTGACGCAAATTAAATCCCTGTTTTCAAGCGGTGCGCAATTGCCGGATCGCCTGCTTGTACGAGATCAGACGAGCGGCCTCTGCATCCCATAGATTAAGCGAGGCGCAGCGCAGGCTTTGGCGCAGGGTCATGCGGCTGACCTCCACCAGTTCCTGATGGTCGCGCAACACATCGGGCAGGCGATAGAACGGGATACGGCTGTAGAGGTGATGCACGTGGTGGATACCGATGTTGGCGGTCATCCAGCGCAGTACCGGCGGCAGGTCGTAATGAGAGCTGCCGTGAAGTGCCGCTTCGTGCAATTGCCAATCGGGCTCGCGTTCCCATTGGGTCGTCTCAAACTGGTGCTGGACATAAAACAGCCAGACCCCGGCAGAGGCGGCTACGAGCGTCGGCGGCAGGAACACGAAAGCCAGTGCCTGCCAACCACCAAAGACGAAGATCAGCGTCAGTG
>NZ_JBMERN010000307.1:0-1568 GCF_049310965.1 Loktanella sp. DJP18
TGCCGCTCGATGACTTCCTGCATGTCAAATCGCCCCATTACTTCGCGGAGGCGCATCCGGGCGAAAATCAACGTCAGTTCGTCGACAGGCTTCTGGCCGATCTGGAGGCCCGTATCCTGATCGAGGGTCCGGAAACGATTGCGGCATTCTTTTCCGAACCGGTTCTGGCGGCGGGTGGCGTCATCGTGCCGCCGGACGGATACTTCGAGGGCGCTCAGGAGATTCTGAGGAAGCATGACATCCTTTTGGTTGTGGACGAGGTGGTGACCGCATTTGGACGGACCGGATCAATGTTCGGCACTACGCGCATGGCATCGAACCCGGACCTGATCATCCTCGCCAAAGGTCTCACGAGCGCCTACATCCCGATGTCGGCACTGCTACTGAATGCGCGAGTTTTTCCGGCTATCTCGGAATACTCAGGCCGGCTTGGGATCTTCGGCCTGACGCTCACATATTCCGGCCATCCTGTTGCCGCGGCCGTGGCGCGCGAGGCGATAGCCATCTATGAAGATCTGGCGCTAGCGGACCGGGCGAAGGCGCTCGAGTTAGTGCTCATGAACGGCCTGCGCGACAAGCTTGGTTCTCACCCCAATGTAGGAGATATCCGCGGCGTGGGCCTGCTGGCAGGTGTCCATTTGGTCGCCCGGCGCGGCCCCCTGACCTTGTTCGAAGCCCCTGTTAGTTTTGGTGCCAGAGTTGCTGCGCTAGCCGAGGATAATGGCCTGATCCTCAGGGCAATCGGGGATGTAATCGCGATATGTCCGCCACTGGTGATCGATGAAAACGAAATCGGAATGCTGATTGATCGACTTACCCGGGCCATCGAACAAGCCGCTGACGAACTTGCGGCATGATGTCCCTTTCATCATCTGTCGCCCGGGGGCGCTGGAATAATCGATCCCTACAGTCCCGGTACCGACTGTGAGATATGGGTAAAAGTTGATGACTGAGGTGCCCCCCGAAAACTGGACACTGACGTAAGCTCCGATTTGCTGTCTGTTGATCTTCACCACGAAGGAGATCGAAGATGTCGAAACGAAAGCAGCACGCCCCTGAGTTCAAGGCCAAGGTGGCGCTTGAAGCGCTGAAAGGCGAAGAGACCGTGTCGGAGCTGGCGAGCCGGTTCGGCGTGCATCCGACGATGATCAACCAATGGAAACGCGCACTGCTGGACGGGGCGTCTGGTGTCTTTGAGCGCGGCAGCCGCAAGGCACCTGTCATCGACGAGGATCAGGTTCGGGATCTGCATGCCAAGATCGGAGAGCTGGCGGTGGCCAACTCTTTTTTGGAAAGAAAGCTCAAGCCCTGGGGCGGGAAGTGAGACGCGGCATGGTTGAGCGCGACCATCCGGACCTGTCGATCGGCCAACAGTGCGCGCTTCTGTCGATACCGAGGTCATCGTTCTACTACACGCCGCAGGGCGAGACCGAGCAGAACCTCGACCTCATGCGGTTGATCGACGTGCAGTTCCTGGAGACGCCCTTCTTCGGCGTGCGCCAGATGACGTGGCACTTGCGCAATGAGGACCATGCTGTGAACGAGAAGCGCATCCGTCGGCTCATGCG
>NZ_JBMERN010000308.1:0-1555 GCF_049310965.1 Loktanella sp. DJP18
TTCTATAATAACGATACGAGCGCGTGAGAGGTCGATAGCCGCCAAGGCCAAGGCGAATGGTGCCAGATACGCACCTGCGGTGAAGGTGAGGGCTGACAGCTGGTCAGAGGTCGTGGCGCTTTTGGGCAAGTATGGGATAGCCGCCGAGAGGCTGGCCCAAAGCCCCGTGCAGACAGATATGACCGCCGGGCGATCCGCTACCGCTAAACGCGGTGATACAGCCCGCCCGCCCGTATTGCGTGACCGCAAGCGGACGCCCCCATTGGTCTGGGGGAACATCGCCGCTTTTCCCCCCCGATTTATTTCTGTCGTCATCATCGAAAGCAGGGAACTTCGTCGCGCGCTCGTGATCGACACCGGGCTGGATGATCCGCCCACTGCTCGGTTTCTAACAGCAAATAACGGCAGGGATCCTCCCCGTATGCAACCAAGAAACAGCACAGAGTTGCTGCTGATCAGGAGATGGACGGCACTGTATCCACTAGCTCGACAAATGAGCCTGGGAAGTCGCCGTCCCCCGACCCTTTAAGTAGCTACGGTAGTTCCTTAACCCCGGCAGCTATTTTCCTTAGAGGGCATCGGCCACGTTGAGTAAAAGGACCTTTCAGATGTGTAGCACACTGAAGAAATTCTCACCCAAAGAGCAGAAAACCATCATCCTCAGCATCTTCGCAGATTTTGCCGAAAGCGATGACGACGGCGATCTTTTGTCCTACCTTGACCACATTGGCTTTGATCTGCGGGTAATTAGCCATGTTAAGGAACTGCCGGCTGCGTTTGTCGCCAAATATCGTCTGAAAACTGGTAAGTACGATGTGGACCGCGCCGCAAATGACCTGGCCACCTGGCCACCAATTGCCGCCCGCATCGCGGAACTGACAGAGGCCGAGCAAAAAGGTTTGCCTAATGATTTGTGAGTGGCAAACGCAGATTGATGTGCGTCTCCTCGGCCGAGATCTGCCAGACCGTAAATGGCTTGCGTCACAGTGGGTGCGGATCACTACGACAACATGTCACTTCGGGGGTGTCCGGTATTGGTTCCTCTGTCCCAACTGTGGTCGCCGCTGCGCCATCTTGTACCCGCAGGTCTGTCGTATTTGCGCCGACGGTCGCTATGAGGTTGAGCTACTCAGCCCTGAACACCGGAAAATCACTAGAGCGATCCGACTGCGTAGAAGGCTTGGTCCGACTGAGAACGGGGTGGTTGGACGGATTCCGCCAAAACCCAAATGGATGCGTTGGCATACCTACTTGAACCTCCGATCTAAGAGTGAGGCGCTTGAGAAAATGGTATGGACAACGGCCAGTGCGCGGCTTGTCGATCGCATCCCGCATTGCGGTGCCGCTGGGCCCGAAAAGCATCCTAACATCAGGCGAGAGCCTCCTTGATCAGGATGCCACGAATGAAAAGTCGACGCCGGCATCGTCGCTCACGCTTCCCGTGGCGGCGCAGCTACAGGACCGGCGCGTCGCCTTGCAGCGTCCCGCCGTTCTGTCACAATATGACAGCGCGACGGCCCGGCAATAAGTACATGAATATGCCTCGAAACAAATA
>NZ_JBMERN010000309.1:0-1547 GCF_049310965.1 Loktanella sp. DJP18
TATTGTTGACTGAACGGCTCAAGCGTGAATCAACGGATACATGTCTGAAGGTTCAAAACTCCCATTTCTACCCTTTGCGGACGCTGCAGGCCGCGCCGCCTACTTTGAGGCTGCGTATTTGAAGCAGCTCGAAGTGAACAAGGCGCTTGAGCAGCGGATCATCGCGCTGGAACGGCAAGCGGCTCTCAACAGTAAGACCAGCAGCCAGCCCCCGTCGAGTGACGGCTTGAAGAAGCCACCTGCCCAGAAGCGGACGCAAAGCTTGAGGGGTAAATCCGACCGCAAAACCGGCGGTCAGCCCGGCCATAAGGGGAAGACGTTGCGACAGTCGTCGACGCCTGACCATATCATCCATCACTACCCACAGGTTTGTGACGCTTGCGGTGCGGCACTCTCAGCCAGCATGGCAGAGAATACTGTGGTGCGTCAGGTGGTTGATTTGCCAGCTCCGCCGCCGCCAGAGGTAACCGAGCACCGGGTACATCTGTGCCGGTGTGGCCAGTGTGATGCTGTCACGCGCGGGGGCTTCCCTGAGGGTGTTGCGGGGCCAGTTCAATACGGCCCTCGGATCGCCGGTATCGCCAGCTACTTGCAAACCTATCATTGCATCCCGGAGGAACGTCTTTCTCTGGTGTTGTCTGATCTGTTTGGCCTTTCAGCCGTTCCAGCTACCTTGGCCCGGCTTATCGGCCGCACAGCTGATCGCCTTCAACCCTTCGCGAAGGCTGTATGTAGAAAGCTGAGCGGGCCACAAGTGGCGGTCAAGCATCTGGATGAGACCGGCTTTCGCGTGGCTGGCAAAACACAGTGGCTACATGTGATCTGTTCGCCCCTCCTGAGCCACTTCCGCGTCTCGTCCCGCAGAGGCGATCTTCTGACCGGGGTCTGCGGGCTTGTCGTGCACGATCACTGGGCCCCGTATTTCAAGATGGAAGGTGTCCAACACGCCCTGTGCAATGCCCATCATCTTCGCGAACTCCAGGCCTTGATCGTGATTGAGAAAGAGCCGTGGGCCAACAACATGAAAACCCTTTTGCTGGAAGCTAAAGCCAGGGCAGACACCCGAACCGATGATTGCACCGTTGGGGTCTGCGTGATGGGTGAACTCCTGCAGCGTTACGATGACATCCTCACCCAGGCGGTGGATTTTCATGAAGCTCAACCCCCTCTGCAAGCCGTTTCCAAGGCCGGAAAACACCGGGGTCGCCCGAAACGCAGAACCGGCCACAACCTCGCGCTGCGCCTGCAAACGCGCAAAAGCGAAGTCATACGCTTTCTGACCGAACCCAACGCGCCCTTCACCAACAATGAGGCTGAACGGGATTTGCGTATGGGCAAAGTCAGGCAAAAGATCTCAGGCTGTTTTCGCGTCGTGAGCGGGGCAGAGATTTTCTGCACATTACGCACTGTGACATGTACCGCTCGCAAGCAGGGCTGGTCTGTCATCGAAACCCTGATGAAACCGTCAGATCAGTTGATCGCGCAACTGCGCCTGGGCTGAATACCTGATCTCTGCCAAGGCACATCCAGTCATGCTGGGCAGTTAC
>NZ_JBMERN010000310.1:0-1536 GCF_049310965.1 Loktanella sp. DJP18
CTGCGCCAGCAACGCCTCGGTGGGCCAGCTGCCCTCCAACAGATGCGCAGGGGCCTTGGCCTGCACCACACCCGCGCGCCCCTTGGGACAGGCGTATTTCGGGCGGATCGTGACGATCACCTGATAGCGCGCCGGGATGTAATCCAGCCGGTCGACCCGATCCTCGCCGATCTTGACCATATCGCCACAGCCACAAGGACAGACGATGCTGTCTGGCTCGATGACACGTTCGACGCGCGGCAGGTGTTCCGGCAAGGCGCGCGCCGTGCGCTTCTTGCGCGGCACCTTCTTCTCGGGATCGGTCTCGCTGGCCGCGATCTTCGCCTCAACCGCGGCAATCTGTTCCTGGGTCTCGGCGATGGCCGTTTCCAGATCCTCCAGCGCCAGTTCGAGCTGCGCGGGGTCCAGCTTCTCGGATTTTGGTCCGAACTTCGCATGTCGGTATTGTCCGACCTGACCTTCCAGCTTCTCGACCAGTGCCGTCAGTTCAGTGATGAACGCGTCTTTCTCAACCCCTACAGCCTGTTCATGCAGGCGGGCTGCTCGCTCGACCGCGGCTTCAAACCGTGCTGATTCCAGCGCCGCAGACTGTGCGGCAAAGGCCTTCGTCACCTCGGGTGGAAGGTCTGGAAACAGGCTGAGATCGAAGGACTGCGACATGCGGATTTATAGCCAGTCCAGATAGGAAAAGCCAATAAAACAACGTCGAAACAGAATTCAAAATCATCCCGCTGCACGCGGTGGAGTGACCCGCTGTGCAACGATCCGGCGCCAGTCGAGACCTTCGAAAAATGCCTCGTGCTGGGCTCGCGACAGTCGCATTGTCCCGTCCTGAACCTTGGGCCAGGCAAAGCTACCTTGTTCCAAAACTTTGTAGACCATCACGAGACCTGTTCCATCCCAAACCAAAATCTTCAGCCTGTCGCCGCGTTTCGAACGGAATATGACCGTCACACCGGAATGCGGATCAAGCTTCAGCTCGGTCTGCACGATCAGCGCCAGCGCCCTATGCCCGCAGCGAAAGTCCACTGGTCGGGTCGCGATCAGGACCGGCAGTCGCTGCCCCGCGACAATCACGCCCGCCCCCGCAAGGCATGCGTCAGCGCCGCAGCCCGTTCTGCCGGAACATCCCCCGGGACCCGCAGCACAACGTCTGCGCCGATCTCGATCGTGATGACACCGCCGGTCCCCCCTGCATCAAAGGACCGATCGACGTCCTCAGGCTCCACCGAAACCGGCACAAAGGTTGGCAGAGCGTCAGACGCCACCCCGGCCATGGCGTCCGCCGGAAGGACCAGTTCCCCTTGGCGCGCCTGACGCCGCCAATCCGAAAGCTGATGCGCCACCAGACCATGTCGCCGCGCGACATCCACCACCCGAACGCCGGGCTGAAAGCTCTCAGCCACGATCCGCGCCTTCACATCATTCGGCCAGCGCCGATTTCCACATGTCCGCTGCACAACCTCGATGCAGCCGTCAAACCCTTCACCGCCATCCGCCATCGCAATCTCCTTCTGAATGTTCAGAACGAGACTC
>NZ_JBMERN010000311.1:0-1523 GCF_049310965.1 Loktanella sp. DJP18
GTCTACGGCTCAGGCCAGTTCCAGCTTGGCAGCCTGGCGGGGTTCTCCGGGTTTGAAGAGATTCGGATGATCAACTACTCGAACTCATCTCAGCAACTGTTCCTCCGGGCCGACGAGATCGCCAACGTCAGCACCACGGGGAGCGGGCAGAAATACATCTACCTCGGCACAGGGCAGACGACGCTCGCGGGAGGCGAGGGGACGGATTACGTCTATGCCAACGCCGTCCCGAGCAGCGGCAACGTGCGTAGCTGGAACGACGGCAACGTTCTCGATGGCGGCTCAGGTTTTGATTATCTTACTATTGGCGGCAGCAGCAGCGGCACGACCGACCTCCGCTCCAGCACGGTCAAGAACTTCGAATACTTGTACATCTACGATGGCAAGGTGGTCGTGGATGCCGAGCAGATGGACAGCGTCTCCTACGTTTGGGGCAATTCTACCTCTAAGATGAGTACCTTCGACGAAGTGCTCGACCTAAGGGACATGAACGTTCAGCAGGTCTCGGTGATCAGCGAGAACGCGACTGGCACGACCTTCAAGGTCAACAGTCTGGCCACGGCTTTCCAGATTGTGGGTGGCAGTGGAGCGGACACGATCGAGGCCAGCGGCTTCACCTTCACCGCAGACCAGCGGGAAGCGATCTTCAGCGGCTCGATCGAAGCAATCAGCGACGGCAGCGGGATCTACGGCAATGGCGGCTCAAACAGCCTCCAAGCCTTCGCGACAGGAAGCGAGCTATTCGGGGGAGCCGGCAACGACTTCCTGATCAGTGACGTCGGAAATGACGTCATGACTGGTGGCAGCGATAGCGACACCTTCACCTTCGCCGCGACTTCTGGGCAGGACCTCATCAAAGACTTTCAAGGATTGGGGGCGGCTAATGGCGACCAAATTGATCTCAGCGCGCTGGCTGGCGAAATCGACTCTTACAATGACCTAGTCGCAAATAATCTTGAAGACGTGTCGGGTAGCGCTGTTATCGCTTGGGGGGACAACAAGATCGTTCTGGAGAGCGTACTGAAAGCGGACCTACATGCCGATGACTTTCTGTTCTGAAGATATCGCTGGAGTCGGGCGAGCTATTGACCTGCCACAGGATTTTTCCTCCACTATCGATTGGCGTCCGCCCCAACTTGAGGACGGATAATGAAGGGAACGAGATTTACGGACGAGCAGATCATCGGCATTCTAGCTAGCGGAGCGCGTAGCGGAGCAGGTTAAAAAGTGCGCAGACCTGTGCCGCAGTTCAAGCGTGAAGCGAATGGTCCAGTGGACCGTTCGTAGCGCTGAACGGCATGTCGGAAGGAACCTTCTACAACTGGAAAACCAAGTTCGGCGGCATGACGGTGTCAGAAGCCAAGCGGTTAAAGGGGCAGTGTCAGATAACCATCATGAGCCAAGTGGAGTGGTCCTTTAGCCCCTGGCGATGCCCCAGCCAAACCCGGTCCGCTACTTCAAGACGTCGGCTGAGTTGATCCGGCTGGCGGTCATGATGTAGGTCCGCTACCCGCCGTCGCGTA
>NZ_JBMERN010000312.1:0-1505 GCF_049310965.1 Loktanella sp. DJP18
GCTCCAATCCTGCTTGATCGACAGGGAAGTGTGACACTTCTACTTTGCAGATGTGGGACATTCTAACTTTGCGCTTACAGTTAAAAGACGCATAATCAGTATTATGTAAAATATAGTTGTCCCATTTGCAGCCCCATTTCTGACCTTTCCGCAATCGACGAATGGTATAGGTAACCGGCAACGCATCTTTCCGGGACGACGGCATGGCACATGGCAAGCGCACCTTCGGCATCATTGGCCTCGGCATCTTCGGCAGTACGGTCGCAAATGAACTCACGCGGTTCGGCAACCACATCATCGGCGTAGACATGGATGCCCAAGCGGTCACGAACATGGCGGACCGGATCTCACAGGCGATGATCGTCGACGCCCGCGACGACATGGCGCTGCGCGAGGCTGGCGTCGCCGACTGTGATGTGGCGCTGGTCGCCATGGGCGACGATCTGGAGGCGTCCATCCTGGCCGTCATGAACCTCAAGCTGATCGGCGTGCCGGTCGTCTGGGCCAAGGCACGGACCAAGACACACCACCGCATCCTGTTGAAACTGGGCGTCGACCGCGTCATCCATCCGGAGCTCGAGGTCGGTCAGCATATCGCCCAGGTCCTGAACAACCCGCTGGTGCGCGATTACGTCAGCCTCGGCAATGGTTATCACGTGGTGAACTTCCGCATCCCGAAAAGCCTCGAGGGACGCCGACTTTCGGACTTGCCACATACGCAGGATTTCGACCTGCGGTGTGTCGGCGTGATGCGCGGCACGGAATTCGTGGGCCAGGACGGCACGGCCTGCACGCTGCAGGGCGACGATCTGCTGCTGCTGCTGGGGCAGCGCAAAGACCTGCACGCCTTCGCCGAAAGCCTCTGACCGATGCACCTCGGACGATCCCGCGGACGCATGGGACTGCAGAGTTTTCGGCTTCCACCCCCGGCGACGCTTGCCGTGCTTTATCTCGGGTCGATCCTGATTGGCGGCATCCTGTTGTGGATGCCGGTGTCGGTGGAACACCAGATCCCGTTGTTCACGGCGCTGTTCATCTCGACCTCGGCGGTCACGGTGACGGGTCTGGCGACGGTCGATGTCGGCAGCACCTTCACCCTGTTCGGTGAAGGCGTCATCATGGTGCTGATCCAACTGGGCGGACTTGGCCTGATGACCTTTGCCGTGCTGGTGCTGTCCGCGCTTGGCATTCCAGTCGGCATGCCTCAGCGTCTGATCCTGCGCGAGGACCTGAACCAGACGGCGCTGAACAACCTGACGGTTCTGGTGCGTATCGTCTTTCTGGTGTCGCTGATGTGCGAAATCGTGGGTCTTGTCGCATTGTCATTTGTCTGGGTGCCGGAATTCGGCTGGTCGAAGGGCCTGTGGCACGCGGCGTTCCATTCGGTGTCGGCGTTCAACAATGCAGGGTTCTCTCTTTTTCCGACCAGCCTGATGGCCTATGTCGGCAATCCAATCATCAATGTCGTGATCCCTGCCCTGTTCATCCTTGGCGGTCTGGGCTTC
>NZ_JBMERN010000313.1:0-1476 GCF_049310965.1 Loktanella sp. DJP18
CCGACAGCCGCGTTGAGGCGTTTCGTGACCTTGCCCAGCAGCTCGCTTCCGGCGCGCAGATCGTCTCTCCTGTTTTGCTGGCCGGCCAAGCGCGGCGCGAGCATGTCCGGTCCACCTTGCGGGAGGACCATGCAGCCCGCATTGCGCAACAAAACCAGGGCGGGCAACAGAAGTTCGATGAACTCGCTGGAGGTTTTTTCAAGTTCTTTCGCGGAACCGCCCTCCTGTTTTACCGCGACATGGTTGGACAGGATTCCCATATGCCATCGGTACTTGCGCTCGGCGACGTTCACCCGGAAAACTTCGGAGTAATGCCGGATATGAACGGCGCACCCATCTTTGGTGTCAACGACTTCGACGAAACGATATACGCACCCTTTACTTGGGATATTAAGCGCGGCGCGGTCGGATTCTGGATCGCAGCCCGCGAAATCGCTGAGTTCAATCGGCGGAAGCGCCGCAAGATTGTAGGTAAATTCGTAGATGGTTATGTCGAGGCAATGCAACTTTACGCGGACAACGCCACCGAAAAAAATGATCAGTACCGAATGGACAACTCTCCCAAGGTGATTCGCCGGCTTTTCGAAGAAGCCTGGCAAGAACGGAAGGACTGGCTTTGGGAAGATTATCTAAAGCCATCAGGAAGGGGTTTCCGTTCGAGCGACGAACTCCAACCGCTCTCCAGCGAGGTTGAGAAGTTTCAGAAGGCGATTAACCAACTTGCTGACACAAGGAACATTGGTAAATCCGACCGCATGGGCAATCTAAAAGTGAAGGATGTCTGCGTGCGCCACGGGCAGGGCACCGCATCGCTTGGACTCCCCCGATATTATGTGTTGATCGAAGGACCGTCGCAGGATGCCACCGACGATCTCATCATCGAGTTCAAACGTGCCCGTCACTCTGCTCTGGAAGGTCTCACGCCACCATCTGCTTTTAACGCTGGTGAAAAAGGGAAGCGGATCGCGCACGGCCAAAAAGTTCAGTTGGCGCATGGTGACTTATTTTACGGGGCGGTCGAAATCGAAGGAGAGAGTTTCATGAGCCGAGAGCGGGCACCGTTTCGTGATGACATCGACCTCGATGATCTGAACTACAAACATTGGAAACGCTATGCCAGAGTCTGCGGCGCTGCTCTGGCGCAGGCCCATGCGCTGTCTGACGATCTGGGACAGATTGATTACGACGTTGAGCCATCAATTCTCGCCGCGACGAACCCGAAGCGTTTATTTATAGCCGATCTGGTGCGCTTCACCGAGGAGGCGGCCGACCGTCTGCGGGCTGACCATACCTGTTTTTGTGAAGATCACGCCAACGGCGCGTTCAGAAATATCGACATCGTCTATCGGTAAAGGCCCGTGCCTCCATGTCTGGTGGGCTCCGAAGGCTATGTTGATGGCGTGGATGTCCCTCCCGACGGCATCGCAATGTGCCATTGTGGTTCGTGTTAAAGCCATCACAAAAGGAAGGAGAAAA
>NZ_JBMERN010000314.1:0-1426 GCF_049310965.1 Loktanella sp. DJP18
TGCTGCCAGTCCGGAGCTAGCCAGTCTCGGCATGTAATCCTTGATTTACAGGGAAATAACAGGGAAATCGGTGACTTTTGGGCCTTTCGGGGCTCAAATTCGGGATTTTGATCGCTGGGAGCCGTTCGATAACAACAGCTTGCGGGTCATTTCCCTGTTCATTGCGGAACAGGGAAATGACAGAACCGGAACAGAGAACAGTGTGGGTCAGAACAGGGAATGATGCTGCACGGAACAGCGATGGCAGCCCCAAGCGCGCGACAGCGTCTTCTGTGACGCGGGAGCCACATATCGTGTGCGCCTGTGTGTGGACCACAACATTTGTCTTGATCGGGGCCGAGAACGGTGCTTTTTAGATGTTGGCTTATTCCGCCCTTTGTGTGCGGTTCGGCACCGATGAGACTTCCCGTGAGTGCGGCACCCGATAAGACGAGGTGCCACCGAACGGAAAACGATGATGTAATCTTCCGAGGCCGATAGCCCTAATGCGGTTGGCCCGCTGTTAATAAATTGATGTTGATGTGCTGATTGGTGTGCCGGGCCGTTCAGGTCCTGCCGCCAGCGTGCATCCTTAAAGTCCGTTATCGGCTGGCCCGTTGGCGGCAAATTCCCTCTCAAAAGTCGTGCCCGCGTGGCGCGTCTTCCCCCTTGTCGCGATCCCATCGTCGGATTGCTCTGCTCTGAGGATTTTGCAGTATGACAACGTACATCGAACAGATCGCCATTGGCGCGCTTCGCCCTTGGGCCCGTACTGCGCGGACCCACTCAAAGAAGCAGATCAGGCAGATTGCGGACAGCATCGAAACCTTCGGGTTTACGAACCCGGCGCTGATCGACGGATCCATGTCTATTCTGGCCGGACATGGCCGGGTGGCGGCTGCCAGGCTGCTTGGTATGCCCACTGTGCCCTGTCTGCGGATCGAGCACATGACGCCTGCGCAAAAACGGGCGTATGTGATTGCGGACAACAAGCTGGCGCTGAATGCCGGCTGGGATGATGAGATATTGGCGCAGGAACTTGAGGCATTGCTTGCGACGGACGATCTTGGCTTCGATATCGGGACGATTGGCTTCTCGACGCCGGAGATCGACGTGCTGATCGAAAGGCTGACACCGCAAGAGCCGGGAGATCCTGAAGACGACGTTTTGCCTCACGCAACGGCCCGACGCTGCAGGGTTGGAGATGTCTGGCAGTTGGGCTCACACCGGTTGATCTGTGGCGACGCGCTCGACCCGTCCGTGGCGGCTTTGCTCATGGGAAGCGAGAAGGCACGCATGGTCTTTTGCGATCCGCCCTACAACGTGAAGATCGATGGCCACGTCGGCAACGCGGGCAAGACCAAGCACCGCGAGTTTGCCATGGCATCAGGCGAGATGACGCCCGCGGCCTTCACGGCGTTCCTGTCTTCGGCGTTTCAAAACCTGG
>NZ_JBMERN010000315.1:0-1395 GCF_049310965.1 Loktanella sp. DJP18
TCTCAGGTCCTTCAGGCGACCTTAGGCGTCACTGAGTTCGTCAAGACTTTGGGCCAGACTGAGCGTGAAGCCGTTAATGCCTATGGCCCTTACCATCAACTCGTAGAGCAGCAAATCGCCATGATCAGGGCAGGGGGGACCTTCAAGTCTCCCATAGAGGCCAAGGGCGACATCAAGGCGTTCTTTCAGTTCCATCAGCTTGACCCGTACAGCAGCGGCAAGACTGAGAGCGAACAGGCGGGGCGTGAAGCCTACGCTGAAGAGGTCATGGAGAAGTATCACAGGGACCCCAGTACCGGACACCCTGAGGACATCACGCCTGAGGACAAGGCTTTGGTCATCGCCCTGCACAGTGGCATTGAGGCTGTGGTTGCTGAGCCTACCGTCACAGACGCGTTCAAACTGTACCTGAATGACAAGGCCCTACCGGACCCGTTCAAGCGTCAAAAGCAGTTCAACAACTTCAACAGGATTGAAAGGGATGCCCTTGATGTCTGGCACGCTGACTTGCCCCTGAAAAGGATCACACGGCAGAACGCTAAGGACCTCAGGGACCACCTGCTGACACGCATGAAGCCCGACTCAGTGAAGCGCCAGATCAACAACATCAAGGCCGTCGTGGCGTATGCCTGTCGAGAGTTCGAGGTGCCCCGCAATGACGTTTTCTTGGACCTGTCGTATCCCAAGGAAGCCCTTGAGGATCGTGAGAAGCGCCTGCCGCTGCCAAACGACATCATCGACGCCATGTACGGGGACTTGAAGGACGATACCGTTCTGTTGGACATCTGGACGCTGATACACCACACGGGCGCTCAGAACGCCGAGGTGCTGTCGCTGGAGATCAGGCATCTCAACATCGCCGCCAAGGTGCCCCACATGGTCATTGAGCCCACCGCAACGCGATCCTTGAAAGACAGTTGGCGCAAGAGGGACGTGCCATTGGTCGGCAAGGCCCTAGCGGTCGCCCAGCGCATCGTAGAGCAGGCAGACGGACGTCAATTCGCTTTCCCTAAGTTCGCTCCGACCTCCAAGCATGATCTCTTTAGCCAAACAGTAATGAAGCGATTGCGGAAGCATACCAAGGACCCAAGGCACAGCCTGTACAGCCTGAGGCACACGACCAAGGACGCCTTGCGTGACGCTGAGGTGCCCCTTGACCTTCAGAACGCCATCCTTGGTCACTCCACAGGCGGCGGCTCACAGGCCAACTATGGGAGCGGCCACAGCCTTGAACGCAAGCAGGCGGCCTTGCTGAGGGTCTTTGGAGCGGACTAGGCGAGGGCAATGGAAAGGGGTTCGACGCCACGGAACTCCAATCCCGTCGAGAGGGGGTGCGTCCCTTAGCTCCTACAGTTATGCCCTTGGGGTGCCCTTTGGTGTCTCTCTGAGTTCATT
>NZ_JBMERN010000316.1:0-1390 GCF_049310965.1 Loktanella sp. DJP18
GTTGGCATGGCTGATTTTTGGAAATGGTCGGGGTCAGCCTGACCTGACGCAATCGGATAGTGCAGATCAGAATTTGCCCGGTGCACAGACACGGTATGACCGACCACGCAGTTTGCGATCGTCTGACTACAACAGCGCACCGCAGCGTTTACGCGCCACCAGATCTTCCCGCCGACATGACCCGGACTTGCCGGTCTGGGCCACCCGTGGCGGCAACGTCGCTGCATCGCCAGGCAGTACGCAAGGCACCGCGTCAAACCAAAGATACAACCAGGATACGAGTCTGGGGGACGACACGCTCGATGCCACATCCACAGCAAGTGACAGCGGGAGAAGCAGCGGCGAGTCGGTGAGCGATCGTATGGTGGATCTGCGGGATCGGCTTTCGCATGGCACAGAGGACATGTCTGCCGCCGCACGTGACCGCATTGTTGCTGCACGCAAGCAAGCCACGGAAGCCTATGATCAGGTGTACGATGCCGCCCAGCAGGGGGGCAGTCAGCTCGCTGACTTTTACGACAGACAGCCGTTGGTCATTGGTGCTCTTGGGTTAGCCATTGGCGCCGCGATCGGCGCAGTTGCCCCGCGGACTGACTTTGAAGACGACGCCATGGGCAAACAACGCGATCAACTTTTTGCCGAAGCAGAGCGTATCTACGACGAGGAAAAAGGCAAGATGGAGACTGTTGCCGCGGAAGCGGTCAAGGAGGCAAAGTCTCAGGCATCCAATGTGTCGAATTCGATCTCGGAAAACGTCAAATCTTCTGCTGATGACGTCAAATCTGCTGCGACGAAGGTGGCTGACACTACCCAGGACGAAGCCAGCAGTCAGAATTTGGGAAAGCCGTCGACCTAACACATCTGGACATCGTGTTAGAAATTTTACGATCACTCGCCACGCCTGTGGCGGGTGATATTTCCAACAAGACTCCGGTCTCCACGATAGGACTATCCACACCTCCATAACTACAGCCGAATACTGATCCATGTTCGATGATCCACTTTTCTTTGATGGAGCAGGCGGCTTGCTCCGCACCACGTTTGCGGCAGGCGTCATGTATCTGGCCGTCGTCATTGCTGTTCGTCTATTCGGCAAACGATCAACCTCGCAGATGAACAATTTTGACTGGATTGTCACCGTCGCCATAGGCTCATTGATGGCATCCGGTGTTCTTCTGTCGGACGTAACGGTCATCGAAAGCACAGCGGCCATTTATACCCTGCTAACGTTACAATGGATCCTCACTTCCATTCTGACGCGATCCGACACCGCTACAAAGATTGTCAAATCAGAACCGACTTTGCTGCTTCACCGTGGTATTATTTTGACGGATGCAATCCGCGCCGAACGTTTGACCAAAGCGGAAATTCACGCGGCCGTCCGTCAGGC
>NZ_JBMERN010000317.1:0-1388 GCF_049310965.1 Loktanella sp. DJP18
ATCTGACCGTCATTTTGCGGTCGCTTACGAAACGAACGGGCCTGAAGCCGACAAGTTGCTTCACGTGATGGAGAGCAGTATCCGCGGATGTCGTTGTGTCGTCGGCAGATCACGGCTTGCACAGGGATCATGCATCGATGACGTATGCGTTCCGGCAAACGGGCTCAGGATGACGACACCACGACAGCTGCTTATGGCGTTCTTCCCAATGTGTCTGCCATTTCAGCATCCCGTTCACCCATCGGCCGGACCTCACCATGTGTCGTGTCGCGTCGTGTCTGATGTTCCAGTTCTGCATTGAGAAGTGCCCCCAAGAGCACCACAAAAGCTGTCAGCCAGATGTAAAGGAGCAGGATAACGACACCGGCGATCGCACCGTAGGTAGGCTGATAACTCCCGAAGTTGGATACGAAACCAGAAAACAAAAAGGATCCGCCCAGCCATAAGGCTGTGGCCAGCACAGCACCGGGTGTTACCCAGCTCCACCGAGGCGCACGGCGGGCGGGCGCATACCGGTACAGAACAGCCAGAGCCGCCATCGACAGCATTGCTAGGACGGGCCAACGGCCCCACGATACAATCGTGTCGGTCAGGCCAGAAAGGCCCAGCCAGTTGGCGATCGGTGGCACCACAACGGCAAGCGCCAGTGCTGCAATCGCCATCAACGCCAACACCAGCGTCAGTGCGAGAGACACAAAATTCCGCAGCAGGATGTTACGCGTTTCATGTTCGGAATGGGCCAGGTTAATGCCACTTACCAGATTGTCGATACCACGCGACGCCCAGAATAAGGAGAGTGCGAGGCTGACAAGGGCTGTTGCCGTGGTCGTGCCGGTCGCCTGACCGGAAAGCGCTACCGCCTGATCGCGCACCACCGCCAGCGGTTCCGCCGGCATTAGGTCTTTCAATGCGTCGATCTGATCAATGACAATGTCCGGGTCGAACCAAAGCCCCGCAATTGACGCCAGCGTTGCAATTGCAGGGAAAAGGGCAAGCAGGCCGAAAAATGCAACGCCCGCAGCGATTAACGGGACAAGATCTCGTCCGATACGCTGACCAATGCGGAGCCAGGTGTCACGCAAGCCTGTCAGCCGGATGTGATGCGGGCGCCAAGCGGCGCGTCCGCGCTCGGTGTCTTGCGCAGCCTCTGCCTCTGAGTCCGGGCCACTCGGGCTATGGTCATCGTTTCGCGTTCCGGTCTTTTCTGGCATGACTTCCGGCTCCATGTGTTCGGGGGCGCATGATGGATAACAAAGATGTTGTTGGCGCTAAAGGACCGTTCAATCTCAGTAATTCTTGCCACCTTCGCGGTCAGGTTTCACAACGTATCGTGAAGGGCTATTGTTGATAAAGATATTGGGCCGGGCGGCTCTGACAATATGAGCCGC
>NZ_JBMERN010000318.1:0-1382 GCF_049310965.1 Loktanella sp. DJP18
GACGACGGCACCGGTCAGATGTGCCGTGACCGCCCAGCCTCCGATCCCGCCCAGCAGACCGAAGGCCAGCACGATCCCCGCGGCGATCCGTCCGCCGATCCTGTCGAATGACGGTCCGCTGCTTGCGTCGTCGTCATCCCCACCGGACATGTCATCAACTACCACCATGTCATCCACGCCCTGCGACGCAAACCTCCGGTTCGACAGGCCCTGTGGAGCTCGATCTACCGCGACAGCCTGTTCCCCCGGACCGAATACGCCGAAGCCTCGAAGGTGCTGCAACGGGACCTGCCGAGACGGGATGCCTGCCGCCGCATGGTCGAACTGCTCTTCATCGCCCATGAGCAAGCCTGCGAGGCGGAACTGGCGCAACTGCTGGCGGCAGACCTTTATGCGGGCCAGGTGCCGGACACCAGGGCCCTGGCTTCACGGCGGGTGCCAAGGCTCATGACGTTGCCCAAGGATGTCGCCGTCGCCCACCCATCGCTGGCCAGCTTCGACGTGCTGCTGGGGGCAAGCGCGTGACTGCCCGCGCGGTCGACATCCACACGCTGCCCAGCATGCTGACCGCGCTGCGGCTGCCCAGTTTCCAAAAACTCTGGGCCGAGATCGCCGCGCGTGCAGACACCGAAGGCTGGCCCGCCGCCCGTTTCCTCGCCGTGCTGGCGGAATACGAACTGGCCGAGCGCGACATGCGTCGCATCCGGCGCCATCTGAACGAGTCGCAGCTTCCCGCAGGCAAGACGCTGGCGACCTTCGATTTCAAGGCCCTGCCGACCCTGTCACGCGCCCGGGCGGAGGCTTTGGCGGCCGGCGACTGGCTGGACGGGGGCGGCAACCTGATCGCCATCAACAATTCGGGCACCGGCAAGACACACATCCTGTGTGCGATCGGCCATGCTCTGATCGAGGCAGGACGCTGCGTCTTCTACACCCGGACCAGCGATCTGGTGCAAAGGCTCCAGGCGGCCCGCCGCCATCTCGTCCTCGAGGCCGCACTGGCAAAACTCGACAAGTTCGACCTGATCATCCTCGACGACATCACCTACGCCCACAAGGATCAGGCCGAAACCAGCGTCCTCTTTGAACTGATCGCCCGGCGCTACGAATACCGCAGCATTGCCATCGCGGCCAATCAGCCGTTCAGCGGATGGGATCAGATCTTCCCGGACACGGCCATGACCGTCGCGGCCATCGACGGCCTTGTCCACCACGCAAGCATCCTCGAGATGAACGCCGAAAGCTTCCGTCAGCGCGCCGCTGCCTCCAACAAGAATGCTCAGGACGAAGCGTCAGCGACAACCAACAGCGACAACCAGAACGAAGGAGAAACCTGAGCCAGAACTGCAAACGACACACCAACCCCGGCGGCTTCAAAACCA
>NZ_JBMERN010000319.1:0-1376 GCF_049310965.1 Loktanella sp. DJP18
CACGAGATGCCTGTTTTGGTGCGTAATGGGCTGTTGGCATCCTTCCGCATTCCGGCATCGCATGGTTGATCTGCACCCTGATTTTGCATCGGGCGTTTTGATTGTTTTGGGCTTTGTCGGTTGGTGTTTCGGGGTGGGCGGGGCGGTTTATTCAGCGCAATATAGGCGATGGTGGAGCCAGTGCGTCAAATAGCAGCCGGATGAGACTTTGACGCGGACATGAGGCGGGCAGCGTCATGACGATCCGGGTTTTCTTCTCGACTATGGTGGCGGCCAGTTTGACCAGGTGCAGGCGCAGAGTATCGAACTGGGCATGCCGCCATTGGGATCGCTTCGGACACGCCGCGCGGAGGTTCCACCAGATCCAATAGGCACAGCCATGCAGCATGAGCCGCATCTGATTGGCCGATGCCTTGGTACAAGAGGTGCGGTCCGAGGCGAGATGGGTCTTCCATCCCTTGATGTGGTTCTCGGCCTGACCGCGGGCAGAATAGACCTTCTCGTAAAGATGCTTGCCGCGCCCTCCGTCCAGATTGGTCACGATGTAGCGGGTGTCCCGCCCCCGGGAGCTCACCTCTACCCGGGCCACTACGCGGCGGGCTTTTGACCAGGACCCGGCGGCATAGGCGAATGTCTTGAACCGCCGGACCTTCTGGCCACCATTGCGCGTGTAGCGGACTGCCGTCGAGGCTTCCAAGGCCTGAACCTGTTCGTGGAGGCGAGAATTGCGGCTCAGGCCGAAGATATAGCGCAGGTCCCGCTTGTCACACAGATCAAGCACCTCAGGCGTGCAGTAATGGCTGTCAGCCCGCAACAAAATCTCGGTCTTGGGCCAGTGCTTGCGGACCTCTCGGATCAACCGGCGCAGATGCGCTGCACTCTCAGTTCCTTTGGGGCGTCGTGCCGGGCGGAGCAGGGCCCCGACCAGTCGGCCGTCTCCGTCAAAGACAACGATAGGTTGGAAGCCATATTCATCATAGTAAGAGTTGAACAGACGCAACTGCTGATGCCCGTGAACTGCATCAAAGGTGTCGTCGATATCCAGCACGATCTGCCCGGGCACACGAGCAAAGGACTGGCAATAAAAACGGACCATCTCCCGTCCCATCCGGATCAGATCACGTCTTCCGGGCAGGTTCTCCATTCGCGAGATTGTGGGCTGGGAGCACAGGGCGGCACCCGTCTCCGGATTGCGCTCCAGAGCGATTTTGAAGGACGGATCATGCCGAAGATCTGCCGCGTCATTGCCGTCCTCATGCCCGGCCGCAATCATCATCATCCGGAACCGGATGATGTCTTCCAGGCTGTGCCGCACCTTCCCTGGGTCGCGTAGGTCCGTAAGGCAGGACGCCAGCACACCAGCCAATCCCAACCGA
>NZ_JBMERN010000320.1:0-1365 GCF_049310965.1 Loktanella sp. DJP18
CTTTTTTCTTGATCGCTCAAAATGCAGGCTCTATCTGCAGTCTTGAGGCAACGCGTAGTCTTACCGTTGCTTCACCTCCCTGTTGGACTTCGCCGGGCCTTTGTGCCCGGCTTTTTTTTGGCCCCGCACAAAGCCTCAGGCACCACGACCATCAATGCGAAACCCTGTTCTACGGTACCGCGATCTGCGCTCATCGGGGATAATGTTGCATGGTCCAAGCAACTGTTTCGATATCGAAAACAGTGGCGCAATCCCGTGAGTTTTGCTGCAAATTTTCTTCGCATTTTTTTCGACGCCTTAAGCGATGCAGCGATAAATACTTCTGTTTCGGCTGAAACAGGGGTCTTAGGCAGGACGTGGCTTAACAACTTTGGCGGGAGCATTGATCGTTTACCAAAACTCGGAGGCGAACCGTGGTGCTCGGATGCCGGATGTAACTGGAGAGGAAGCTCAAATGACAACGTTTCGTAACTTAGGGTTCGCTTACGTGTTCGCGATTCCCGCTACGGCAGTCTCGGCACTCGATCTCGGCGGCATTTCGGTCAATGCAGGAGTCGGTCTAGGAAAGAGCGGCGTGAAGGTTGACGCCGATGTCGGACTTGGCGACCGGTCGATCACGACCGATGCGCAGGTTGGCGGACAATCAAACGGGGGACTGGGCGCAACTGTTGATGCCAACGTCGGTGGCTCGTCGACGGGTGGTGGAGGCCTGAACGCCGACGTGGACGCCAATGTCGGTGGAGGGTCCGGCGTCACCGCATCGGTCAACGTCGGCGGCGGTGGAACGGGTGGCGGCGGCACAGGCGGTGGCGGCGGCACAGGTGGCGGTAGCGGTGGCACTGGCGGTGGCGGCACCGGTGGCAACGGAGCCGGTGGCAGTGGCGGAGCCGACGGCGGTAGTGGAAATGGGGGCGGCGGCAACGGTGGCGGCGCGGGCGTGCCCAACGGTGGCGGCGTTGGGCTGACCGACTCGAACAGCCGCAACTTTACGGCCGTCCAACCCATGACTCCGGTTCTCGGACTTGCGGGTCTGACCGTCTGGAGCAGCGACAATGTCTTCATCGGTGTCGTGGTTCAGGACGACGCACGCGTCGGCAACATGATCAAGGTTTCCGTCCAGTTGAATGGTCGCCTTGGCCTGTCCCCCAAGCGGGTCCAGTTCCAGTTCAGTCCGGCAGCCCGGCGCAATGACCGGATCGTGCTGAACCTGACCAGCGGCGAGCTTGCGCGACAATTGTCCTGATGCGACAGATCGGGGTGGCCAGACCGATGGCCACCCTGAAACGGACGGTTGAAAAGGACGGATGCGGTATGCGGGATCGGACAAGGACGGAGTCTGCGATCGTGTCCCAATGCTTGGTGTAA
>NZ_JBMERN010000321.1:0-1361 GCF_049310965.1 Loktanella sp. DJP18
AGCGGGAAAAAGGCTGCCAGCACCGAAAACTGAAGCCTCATGAATTATGGCGGTTAACAGGGTCGGCAGGGTCCGTGCAACAAGGCCCTTCAATGGCAAAAGAACAGCTCATCGGTAACCGACGCCGTCGATGAAGTCGATCAGTTGCGCCTCCTCATGTTCAGCATCGCTCAGGAGGGCACGGAGGATGAGCCGCGCGGTGAGAATTCCGATGGGCCGGTTATCCGTGTCCACGACGGGAATGTTATTCAGATGCCGCTGCTTCATCAACTCGGATACGTCTTTCAGATGATCCGGCCCCCGACACAGCGCGACATCGCGTGACATCACTGTTGAGACGGGGCACATGCTGGTCGCGCCTTGGCCGGTGCTGATCTGCCTCACGACGTCGGTCTTCGTCAGGACGCCCTGCAAGATGCCTTCGCGGTCACAAACGATCACGAGGTCCGTTCCGGAGCTCAGGAGCTTGGCGACTTCGATCAGCGTGGCATCATCCACGATGGTCACGAGCCGTTCACGTGCCGTCTGCAACAGTTCTTCAATCAACATCGTTGGATCCTACGCTGCCTTAATAGCAACAAAGGGTCATCGTGTCTCGTTGTCTTGGGCGGAAAAGCGGGTCCTGCCGTAACGACCGACTGAAACGGTTCGAGCGTTTCGATATTGTCCTAAAACGCCGCCTATAATGCGCCCCTTCGGGTGCGGCCACGCGCTATGTAAGCGTAGCAAGCGCGGGTCCGTAAGGCCTAGTTTCCAGCGGAGTAGCGGTCGACACCCCAGAGTCCGGATTTGTGCGCCCAGCCAGTATAGCCGCCTGCAGTCAACTCGCACCATGCGCACTCGCACTCGCAGACGCCGAGCCGTGCGATGAGGTTCTGTTCCAGCTCGGCCCTCACGGACGCGGTGTCTGACGGTTTGGTGCGCAGGGCAAGACGATCTTCATCCACAATCACTGTGCGCACCCCGGGTAGCATAACGTAATGGACCCAGCCACCTTGACCTTCGCGGTCGATCACGCGGCGCCACTGGCCGTATTCGGCGGTGATCTGCAACGGCATGTCGCGGGGCTGAAGCACTCAATTCATCCGGGAAGTCAGGCTTGGGCCGCGGCGCACGTTCGCCTCTTTTGCCTTTAAGCTGACGTAGCCAGGCAACGGCAGGTTCGTTTCCGGTCCCACATCAGGGGCCTGAAAGTTGACCGAGGTCGCCAGCGTGCCCTGCACCATCAAGGGGGTCCCGACCGCAAGGACCGCCAGAAAATACAGGCTACATGCAAGAGTCATGATGCCGCATTGATCTTCCTGATGAGTGCGCTGGTTCTCGTGCCGCGCATCCCTGACTGACAATGTGCCACCATTTAA
>NZ_JBMERN010000322.1:0-1350 GCF_049310965.1 Loktanella sp. DJP18
ACTTTCTCTGGTCGCATGCTTTCTGATGCAGGGTGATGTTACTTAAACAGGTTGTGAGCCGCAGACAGATCCGTCCGGGCAGGTGTTGCGGTCGGAGCCGCATTGGCTGCCGTGTATCTCACTCCTTCACCAAATCGGACGTATCCTGGCTTCCTAAAACATGGGGTGGAGATGGCGTGCGATGATCATGTCAGGCCCTGAATAGGTCTTGGTTTTTACTTGGCACCGGACCCAAAGTATCATCGGTTGCGCAGAACAATCATCTGATACCGTCATCGGTTAGGTGTCCATCACACGGCGTAGGCATGGTGCATTAACCGACCACTGCGGTGATCACTTGTGATCCCGGACCATCTGGAGTGCTGCCTTAAAATCGTCACTCCGAAAAGGCTTCTTGATCCAGGTGAAGGGGCGCGTTGGCTCCGCGCGTTTATAAAGTTCGTCAGTCCCGAATGCTGACACAAAAATAGACCGTATACCAAACTTCTCATAGATCTCGGTAGCTGCACTGACGCCGTCGCGGTCGCCCTTAATGTTGATGTCCATCGTGGCACAGTCTGGTGCATGCTTTTCTGCCAGTCTGACCGCATGTTCAGCGGACATAGCGATCCCCACCACTTCTACGCCAAGATCCTCAAGGATCATTTCAAGATCCATCGCGATAATGGCTTCATCCTCTACGATGAGCACGCGAAGCGGCTTACTCACATCATCAGAGTGAGATCTTGTCGGATCAGCTGCCGAGAACACAGGGCGGCGGGTGAAGTTCGCACTTATGGCATGAAGGGCCTGAGCGCTCGGTATCGCTACGATCTCGCCCGGTAAATACCGCGGCCACAAAATCTTGTCAGGCTGCTGCTGTTGGGTGATCCGTGCACGATGTTTCACACTCAATCTCCAGATAATTCAGTTTTGAACGATACTCTACAATGCGCCCCCTGCACATTTGCAACCTCGAACTTGGCACTAATCTGACGGCAGAGACTACGCACCAGTCTCAACCCGGAGGTTCTGGATTGGATTCCGACGTCAAACCCAGTTCCGTTGTCAGATACTTCCAGTCGCAACTCCGTTGCCGCGGGCATACAGCTTACGTTTATTTTTCCACCAATATCGGCCAGACCATGCTTGCAGGAGTTCGTAATCAGCTCATTGGCGATCAGGGCCAAGCAGTGTGCCTCTTCGGATGTCATGCTTGCATCTATGATAGAGACAACAACCCGGTCAGAAGCACCGCAGCTTTCCGCGGCGCCACGAGCGACGCTTTCAAGGAAGTCATTTGATGAAATGGTTTTCAGACTATCGTTTTGATCACCCGTCCAAAATCCGCAAACCCGTGACTTCAGCCCA
>NZ_JBMERN010000323.1:0-1333 GCF_049310965.1 Loktanella sp. DJP18
TATCCCAAAGCGCTGTGTGGCCTGACCGTGTTGTAGTGACGACGCCAGCGTTCGATCAGGATCTGGGCCTCGCGTAACGTGGTGAAGACCTCGCCGTTGAGCAACTCATCCCGGGAACGGGCGTTGAGGCTCTCGCAGTAGCCGTTCTCCCACGGTGAGCCGGGTGTGATGAATGCGGTTTTCGCGCCCACGGTGCCGATGCAGGCGCGCACCTTCTTGGCGATAAATTCTGCGCAATTGTCCGACCTTATGTATTCCGGCGGACCGCGTAGGATGAACAGATCAGTCAAGGCGTCAACCACATCCGTTGAATTGAGCCTGCGTTTAACCCGGATCACCAGCGCCTCCTTCGTGAACTCGTCAATGATATTCAGCGTGCGGAAGTTCCGCCCGTAGTGGGTTCGGTCCTGGACAAAGTCATAGGACCAGACATGGTTCGGGCGCTCCGGCCGCAGCCTCACGCATGACCCATCATTGAGCCAGAGTCGGCCCTTCTTCGGCTGTTTTTGCGGGACTTTCAGCCCTTCCTGCCGCCATATCCGTTCAACGCGCTTGTGATTTACATGCCAGCCGCTGTTGTTCAGCAGCCCGGTGATCATGCGATACAGTCGCGGAACTCAATCCCTTGGACAAGCTCAGGAAGGCGGTTTTGGCCGTCGAGTTTGCGCCATTTCTTTTGCGCTGACATCATCAGCTTGTAGGCCATGGCCAAACCGGTCGTCCGGCTCAGGCCCCCCTTGGTGCGTTTCGTGCGATGCCGGACCGTTGCGAAGGTGCTTTCGATCGGATTTGATGTCCGGATGTGTTTCCAGTGTTCGGCCGGATAGTCATAGAAGGCCAGCAGCGCGTCGCGGTCCTTGATCAGCTTGGCCACCGCCTTGTCCCATTTCACTCCGTAGGTTGCGACGAAGAAATCGAAGGCGGCGCTCGCTTTGGCTTTTGTCTCAGCCTGCCAGATGTCGTGCAGATGCGCCTTCGCCTTGGCTTGGATGGATTTCGGGAGCGCATTCAGCACGTTCATGGTCTTGTGGACCCAGCAACGCTGCTCCCGCGTCGTGGCGAACACCTCGCGCAGGGCCGTCCAGAACCCCAGAGCGCCGACGCCAATAGCCAATTTTGGGTCCTGTTTCAGGCCACGGCGCTTGAGATCGAGCAGCACCTCGCGCCAGCTCTGGGTGCTTTCGCGGAAGCCGTCGGTCATCGCCAGCAGCTCCTTGCGGCCGTATTCGTCCGCCCCGACGATCATTAGAACACATTGTTTTTCCTCGGCCATGCGCGGTTTGAAGTAGACCCCGTCCACCCAGATGTAGAGAAACCGCCGGTTGCCAAAGTC
>NZ_JBMERN010000324.1:0-1321 GCF_049310965.1 Loktanella sp. DJP18
TTATACCCCTGAGGTGGGATGAGGGGTGCTCGCCTTTGCGATCGACGCTGAACTGATACCACACGCAAGGCGGCGCTTGTCCGCACCACGGGCGTTCATCGCGCACATAGCTCCACAGACGCGCCGTTTGCGCCTTGCCTTTGGCCTGCATCTTGACGGGCGTATCGTCGGCGAACAGGGCGGGACCGGCCCGAACCAATTTGCCGATATGGTCGGCCAGCGGTTCCAGCAGCGCCGTTGATCGCCCCACCCAATCAGTCAGCGTGGAGCGGTGCAAATCGACCTTGTCGCGGGCATAGATTTCCGACTGGCGATAGAGTGGCAAGTGATCGCAATATTTACCGACCAGAACATGTGCCAGCAGGCCCGGCCCTGGGCGTCCGCGCGTGATCGGGCGCGAGGGCAATTCGGCTTGAGCAAAAGCCTCACAACAGGTGCAGGTCATGCGCGGCCGCACGATCCGTTTCACCACAAAATGGCCGGGGACGTATTCCAGCTCTTCCGTCACGTCTTCGCCCAGCGACTTGAGCGCGCCACCGCAATCGTCGCAGCTATCACCCGGCGAGAGGATTTCTTCCTGTCGCTCAAGATGATCCGGCAGCGGTGCGCGATTATGGGTGCGCTTGCTGGGAGCGTCTTGATTAGCACCCGTTTCCGGGGCTGTCTTTTGCGCCTCGGAAGCGGCAGCAATTTCAGTATCTTCCTGCAGATCGAACGCCAGCTGGTCCATGGTCTCGGATTTGCTGCCAAAACGGGCCTTGCGATGTGCTGCCAGTTCCTTCTTCAGCTTCTCGATCTGATAGGCCTGCGATTTGATTTCGGCCGCCATCAGTTCACTGATTACACGCAGCTCGATCGGGTCTTCGGGCAGGGATTTAAAGGTCGCATGCATACGCATTTTATACCCGAGCAGCCTGCTGAACGGAACGCAAAATGTGTAAAAACCTCATGTTTTATTGACTATCCGGCCTGCAATGGTCTCCATGTCCGCTGCGGCATGCGCCAGTCAATTCCTTCCAGAAGCATGGCGAGCTGAGCTGATGTCAGGCAAACTTTCCCATCCTTGGCCGCAGGCCAGACAAACCGCCCTTTCTCAAGGCGTTTCATAAAGAGGCATGCGCCCTGCGTATCCCACCAGATGATTTTCAACAGGTCACCCCGACGGCCACGGAATACAAACAGATGGCCAGAATAGGGATCCTCGGCCAGCATCTTCTCCGTCTGCGCTGCCAATGTGTTGAAGCCCCGCCGCATATCCGTCACGCCAGCGGCAAGCCAGACCCGTGTGTTGCTCGGCACCGGGATCATGCCGTCAGCCCCT
>NZ_JBMERN010000325.1:0-1304 GCF_049310965.1 Loktanella sp. DJP18
GAGTTGCAGGCCTAACCTACCGATCGAGGAGATCACCCATGACCAAGGATATGATAGCAGAAACCATGGCGCTGAAGGCGCTTCTTTCAGAGACTGCCGACCACCAAATACTGGCCGAGATGCTGGGTTTCGTTGCCGACCGGCTGATGTCGCTTGATGTGGACCAACTGTGCGGTGCCGGTGCGCATGAACGCCGTGCCGAGCGGGTGAACCAGCGGAATGGATATCGTGAGCGCCGGTGGGAAACCCGGGCCGGGACCGTCGATGTTCAGATTCCGAAGCTTCGGAAAGGATCATATTTTCCGGAGTTCCTGGAACCCCGTCGGGCCTCAGAAAAGGCAATGACGGCTGTGATCCAGGAAGCCTATATTCAGGGCGTCTCAACCCGCTCGGTCGATGATCTGGTGAAAGCGATGGGCATGACCGGCGTCTCCAAGAGCCAGGTCTCGCGCCTGTGCGTCGAGATCGACGAACGCGTTGAAGCCTTCCTCGAGAGGCCACTGGAGGGCGAATGGCCCTATCTCTGGCTGGATGCCACCTACATCAAAGTCAGACGCTCCGGACGCATTGTCAGTGTCGCTGCCATAGTGGCGGTGGCGGTCAATCTGGACGGGCGACGCGAGGTTCTGGGCGTCGCCATCCAGCCCAGCGAGGCGGAGGTGTTCTGGGATGAGTTCCTGCGTTCGCTGGCTGATCGCGGCCTGCGCGGCGTCAAGCTGATCATCGCTGATGAGCATAAAGGCCTAAAGGCCGCAGCCGCAAAGGTGTTAGGGGCTACGATCCAGCGTTGCAGGGTTCACTTCATGCGCAATGCTTTGGCCTGTGTTGGCAAGAAGGACCGTCCAATCGTCGCGGCGGCGCTCAGGACGGCATTTGACCAAGACACACAGGTCGCATCGAAGGAGCACTGGGCGAAGCTGATCGAGGCCTTTCGTCCACGTCACACCAAACTCGCCGAGCTGATGCTGCGCGCCGAAGACGACGTGCTGGCCTACAAGACTTTTCCGCAGGCTCATTGGCGACAAATCCACTCAACCAACCCGCTTGAACGCCTCAACAAAGAGATCAAGCGCCGCACCAATGTCGTTGGTATTTTCCCCAATGCGCCAGCCATCAGACGTCTCGTCGGTGCCTTGATGCTGGAGCAGAACGACGAATGGGCGGTCACGCGCCGTTACATGACTCTGGAAACCGTCGCCGCCGTCTGCGAAGATGGCACAATGGACCCGGCGCAAATCGCCGCCCTGTAAACCAGCTCAAGTCCGAGCCGGAGAACAAATTACACCACGCCCCGGGACACTATC
>NZ_JBMERN010000326.1:0-1280 GCF_049310965.1 Loktanella sp. DJP18
CATCGCGGATCAAAGACAGGCCAAAACGACCGGCAGGTTCCGTAGCAGATAGGTTGAAGGCGTCGAGTGTCTTAGAACGAGCAGCCTCGGCACGTGACATGTGTGCGTCCATGCAGGTCCGCGCGCTGTCGAAAAGAGGCATTTCCTTGCCGTTGCCATCGAGGATCTTCGCGATTTTGCCGGCGCGTGCTGCTTCAGCGATAATCTCCGCTCCCTTGGATCGGTGATCGCCGTTCCAGAACACAGCGACTGCGTCAGCGCTGGAGATAACTTGAGCCGACATCTGAACAGGCTTGCCGTGCGCATCGACGTTGCGCTTGTTTGCCATCATCTGAGTACGACGCTTGATCGCGGAGAGGTCCTTGCTGATGTCACCGCCCATGGGGGCGACGACGATGCTCGCGGGAAGGCGACCGGTCCAAGCTTGCGCGGCATCCGTCAAACCGCTGTCGGAATAGAGAGCCAGAACACCACCGAATTCGCGCGCCTGAGCTGTGCGATTTGACATGCCACGGTTCTTGTTGTTGTCTTCGAGACGCTTTTCAGCCTGTGCAACAGACATCTTCTCGCCGGAAGGCGTGTGGATCGGCGCTTCAGGATCACTCTTCAGACGCATCCCCGGACCTTCGAGAACGCGTGCGCGCCACCGGGTCGGCAATGCCTTTTCTTCAAACGACGCGGCAAATGCCGGCAGGTCAAGGTCAGCCTCGGTCTTGGGCAGTTGCTGACCCAGGACACCCTTTGAAGGGGGATAGAACTCAAGCGCCGTAGTGACGAAGGCGCGAATGACGCGCGCTGTCTCTTTGTCGGGTGCAACGGAGGTCCAGGCATTTTGATCGCCTGCGATGCGTTCGGCGGACTGCACGACTTCGTCTCCGCGCTTTGCAGCTTCGCGGATCAGGCGCAGGGCATCCTTGCCGCCCTTGTCCAGCGTGTTCATGAAGTGGAAGTATTGGCCGTGGCCGGCAGAGAACGCATCGGCATTGTAGTCGTGATCGGGGTTTCCGAGCACTTGCTTTTTGCCGCCGGACTTGATCCGAGCCCAGCGGGGCTCGGTCATTGCCGGACGCGTGGTGCCGTCATAGATCTCGTCGTCCCTTTGGACGGTTTGGTTGACGGGACCGGCATCTTTCCAGTCGTCGTAGCTCATGTGTTGTGCGAGTCGTTCCATCGATCCAGCCCAGTCTCTAAATTGCATTGATCACTGGAATGGATGTCAGGCCCGACGGCCGATCTCGCAACTTCAGGCAGCAAATTTGTGCCCAATTTTCAGGGATAGG
>NZ_JBMERN010000327.1:0-1275 GCF_049310965.1 Loktanella sp. DJP18
TTATGCATTCGAACATGCAGATATTCGCGACCGCGCAGCGCTTGATCGCATCCTGGCGGGTCACGGCCCGGATGCGATCCTGCATCTGGCAGCGGAATCCCACGTCGATCGCTCGATTGACGGACCGGCCACGTTCATCGACACGAACGTCATGGGGACAGGCACCTTGCTGGAGGCGGCGCGGGTCTATTGGAACGGGCGCGGACGTCCCGACAGCTTCCGCTTTCATCATATCTCGACAGATGAGGTTTTTGGCTCTTTGGGTGATAAAGGCCAGTTTGACGAGACGACGGCCTATGACCCGCGCAGTCCCTATTCTGCAACAAAAGCGGCATCGGATCATCTTGTCCGCGCCTGGGGCGAAACCTACGGGCTGCCGGTGCTGGTGACCAACTGCTCGAACAACTACGGACCTTACCATTTCCCCGAGAAACTGATCCCGGTCGTCATCTTGAATGCCCTGCACGGCCGACAGATTCCGGTGTATGGCGCGGGTGCCAATGTGCGGGACTGGCTTTTCGTCGAAGACCACGCCGACGCCCTTCTGACCGTTCTGGAACGCGGCCAGGTCGGGCGCACCTATGCGATCGGTGGCGAAAACGAGGCGCGCAACATCGATATCGTGCGGATGATCTGTGCTCTTCTTGACGAACGGCACCCCGCAGGGGCACCACACGCCGACCTGATTTCCTTCGTCCCGGACCGCCCCGGCCATGATCTTCGGTATGCCATTGATGCCACGCGTATCCGCCAGGAACTGCGCTGGCGACCGACCGTCACGCTGCAAGAGGGTCTGGCGAGGACCGTCGACTGGTATCTGGCAAATCGAGAGTGGTGGCAGGCCTTGCTTGACCGCGATGGTGTCGGCACAAGGCTGGGTCAGGCATGATCCTTGTTTTCGGTCAATCGGGGCAGGTGGCACGCGCGCTGTCTAGGGACAAAGATGTCGTGACACTGTCGCGCCGGCAGGCTGACCTGTCTGACCCCGAGGCTTGCGGTCAGGCAATCCGGCAGCACCGACCGGTCGGTGTCATCAACGCGGCGGCATGGACGGCCGTCGATGCTGCCGAAGAACAGGAAGCCGCGGCCCGTGTCGTCAACGCCGATGCACCGGCAGCGATGGCGACAGCCTGCGCTGCACTCGATATCCCTTTCGTCCATATCTCGACCGATTACGTATTCCCCGGTGATGGTGACAGGGCATGGCACAGGGACGACGTCTGCGCACCGCTTCAGGCTTACGGGCGGACCAAACGGGCAGGCGAGCTTGCGGTT
>NZ_JBMERN010000328.1:0-1258 GCF_049310965.1 Loktanella sp. DJP18
CGTGCGGCATGAAGAAGATCCGCTGCGCCATCTATACCCGGAAAAGCTCGGAGGACGGGCTGGAGCAGGCGTTCAACTCCCTCGATGCGCAACGGGAGGCCTGTGCGTCCTATGTCGCCAGTCAGAAGCATGAAGGCTGGGTACTCCTGCCGACCAGCTACGATGACGGTGGGCTCTCCGGGGGATCACTGGAGCGTCCGGCCCTGCAGCGGCTGATGACCGACATGCGCGATGGATTGATCGATCAGATCATCGTCTACAAGATCGACCGGCTGACCCGGTCCCTGGCCGACTTTTCGAAGATCGTGGATGTGCTGGATGCGGCGGGGGCGTCGTTCGTGTCCGTGACGCAGTCCTTCAACACAGCCACCAGCATGGGGCGGCTGACCCTGAACATGCTGCTGAGCTTTGCCCAGTTCGAGCGCGAGGTGACGGCGGAGCGGATCCGCGACAAGATCGCCGCCTCGAAGCGGAAGGGGCTCTGGATGGGCGGGCTGGTCCCCATCGGCTATGACGCCGATGGCCGCACGCTGTCCATCAACCGCCGCGAAGCCGAGACCATCGCGACACTTTACGACCTCTACGAGACGCGCGGCACGACCCGGGCGGTGAAGGCCGAGGCGGACCATCTGGGGCTGACAACGAAGCGCCGCAGGTCGTCAGACGGGGCTGCAACAGGTGGTGGTGCCTTCACGCGGGGGCACATCCATCAGATCCTGACGAACCCGCTCTACGCCGGGCGCATCCGGCATCGCAAGGCGATCCACGCGGGACAGCATCCGGCGATCATCGATCCGGCGCGCTGGGACCGGATACAGGCCGTGATGCAGGACGGGGCTGCAAAGGCCCGGGACGCCCAGGTGGGGACGCGTTCATCGCGTCTATGCGGCAAACTCTTCGACGAGACGGGCGACCGGCTGACGCCGTCGCATACGAAGACCCGGCAAGGGCGGCGGCTACGATACTACGTCTCGCGACGCCTCATTGCACAGAGCGGCGAGGCCCACCAGGGCGGCTGGCGGCTCCCCGCGCAGGCGTTGGAGACGAAGGTCACCAGTCGGATCATCTCAACGCTCTCTGCCGCCTCGTTCGCAGCCAGGATCTGTCCCTCCGCATCCGGCGATCAGATGGCGCACCTGCGCAGGCGGCTGAACGGCATGCTTGGAGATCCGACGACATCAGAGCTGACTGACCTGATCGTACGCGTCGAGATCGCGCCGGGCCAGCTCGTGATCAGACTGTGCGAGACACATCTGCG
>NZ_JBMERN010000329.1:0-1247 GCF_049310965.1 Loktanella sp. DJP18
GTTCGTCCCGCAGCCGGCCGTTAAAGCTCTCGATGAATGGGCTCTGTGTCGGCTTGCTGGCGCAATGTAATGCCAGTCGATCGTGCGGTTATCGGCTATGGCGCAGACTTTATGGCCAAGAAGGTGCGTGCCTGGATCGGTGCAGTGGGCGCGAAAACAGCATTCATCACCCCGGGTCACCGTGGGAGAACGCCTACTGCGAGAGCTTCAACGCCCGCCATACCTCCGACCGAGGAAATCCTCGAACCCGCATCCCCAAAGCACGCCGGGCCACGGCTCACCCAGAAGTTCAGCAATCTCATCGTGATCCACCGCAAATTCTTCGAGTGCTGGCATAAGGTGCTCGGCAGCTACTTTCTGCAGCCTGTCGCGCCAGATCTCATTGCGACCGATGAAGCCAAGCAAATCTGATATATCGTTGCGCATGCTCGTCCTTCTCAACTGAATATCTGCAACGTTAATCTATCAGAAATGCGGTCCACTGTGCCATGGCATCCTTACCGGCACGGATGGACCTAATCTCAAATCGAAAGCGCCCATAGCGGTTCCGGATCCGCCACGCCTGTATGTCATGAAAAGTGTCTGTGCTGGGGCCGTAAACAAATAAGGTCGGACAACTCGGACAGGCCAAGCAGCCACAGCATCTGTCCTAGTTGTCCGACAGTTTCGTGAAAGGGACTGTGATTGGTTCACCCTGAACAACGATTTCAGGCGACGATTTGCTGTGCCTGATGGCGTCTTGCGTTCCGTATAAACCTTAGGAGCAATGTGCCAGCTAGATGGCCGAGGACGGCACCTTCAAGCTGACGAACGAGAGCCGCGGCTGGAATGTGACCGAGAGCTACGTCATCCAAGACGCCAGCCTGACGCTGTCCGACGCTGAAGGCGATGTGGGCACGACACCATTTCCTATCACCTGTGGCCCGACCGAAGCCGATGATGAAATAACACTTGTGCAGGCTGGCGACTCTGTCTGTCCAATGTCCGGACTGTCATTGCGGGCACGTCGGGAGTGAAATGGACCCCTCTCTCGCGTTGAGTGATCCGGAAACGGCAAGTGTCAGGTGACCTGCACCACCGCCGGCCTCTCGCAGTGCGATCTCACGACCTCAAAAACACTATCCATTTTTTGGTTTTGTCGCACCCAACACTTTTTGGAAGAGAAGACACATCACGGCTAGCGGGCATTTTCAGTGCAAGCCGACCTTAACCGGCGATCTCATCGACCCTTCGGTTTGTGTGCCGCG
>NZ_JBMERN010000330.1:0-1233 GCF_049310965.1 Loktanella sp. DJP18
TTCAGTCCCTTTCAGCAGGCGCGCTGATGGCCGTTCTGGCCACCGGACTTTCAGCACAGGATCTCGGTGCCTGGGACGCGGACTCCGACGGCATCCTGAGCAGGGACGAGTTCCGTGCAGGAATTGATACCTCGGATACCTTCGGCGAATGGGGCGCCGACGGGAACGCGGCGCTGGACAGCGACGAGCTTCTCGAAGGTATCTACGGTCTTTGGGACGCGGACGGGGATGCTCGGCTCACGGTCGAGGAATGGGACGACTCCGTCGATCGCTGGTTCGGTGAAGACGCAGTAAACCTCTCCGTCGGGAACTGGGACGCCGATGGCGACGGAGTGATATCGCCGTTCGAGTTCATGCGCGCCCAGGAGAACACCAACTTGTTGGAGCGCGTGGGGCTCGATGCAGAAAGCGATGTTCTGACGGAAGAAGATTTCACGGATGGCCTCTTCGGAATTGCTGACGCTGATGGTGATGCATTTCTGGGTGAGGAAGAAGACATCTGGCTCACCGATCTCCTCGAGCTTCTGAATCCAGTGGAAGATGTGGACGTGCAGGACGAGGTGGAACTTTCATCCGCCGAGCAAGACGTGGATGTATTCGAGGATACGGGGTCTCCTGATCTGCTTCAGGACGGGGAGGCTTTTTCCCATCTGCCTATCCCGTGCGGCACGAGCGGCCAGACTTGCAGCGAAGTTGCGGAACGCTTCTGCGCCGCGCTCGACTACGATCCGCCACTGGACTTTCTGGAAGTGGACGGCAGCCTTTATGTGGTGAGGTGTGCCGACTCTTTCTGACCGAAACGAAATGATGCGGTTTCAGACGCTAATGTTGAACCGCCCGATCAGGAATTGACAAGCCTCCCTGTTCCAGCCCGACTGTATGGTCTGGACTGGTGCAAGGGGTGTAGCAATAGGCTCAGCGAGCCTCTCAGTGTAGGTTACCCGTGTCAAAATAAATGTTATTGCGCAAATTGCGCCACTTGTTCTTTTTGCGCTGATGTTTTGCCCGAGCAGCCGGAACCCTTTTCGGAGGAGCCGGTTTGCCCCTCAATGCAAATAGAAAGGAAATCGATATGAATATCCTCAGTTCGAAATTGCGTAGTACCGCACTCGCCGCGCTTCTGAGCGTGCCGTTGGCCTCTGGAGCCGCACTGGCCCAGGATACGCAGCAAAGCGGCGATACCGCGACCCAGGACGCCACGCAAAACAGCGGACAACAGCAGTCCGACTCCCT
>NZ_JBMERN010000331.1:0-1231 GCF_049310965.1 Loktanella sp. DJP18
CCATCGATCATGGCGATGGTGTCAGCGAGCTGACCTATTCCATCCTGTCGCCGCAGCAGGTGATCGCGGATCACACCGCGGTCGCCCCCGGCCACGAAGGCGAAGGCATCGGACTGCGGATGCTTGAGGCGTTCGCGGCAGACGCCCGCGCAGCGGGCTACCGCATCATGCCGCTGTGCCCTTTCGTGAACGCCCAGCGCAAGCGGCACCCCGCATGGGCCGACGTGTTTGCCGTCTAGGACCGGCTGACCGCGAACACGCAGCCGTCGCTGACCAGCTCCGGCGGGGTCAGGCACAGCCCACGCGCCACCGCAAAGGCGGCCAGCACCTTGGGTACGTAGCCGCGGGTCTCCGGGAACAGCGGCACGCCGTTTGCGTCCCGCACCGACCCTTCGCCCGCGTTGTAGCCCGCCAGCACCAGAATCGGGTCGTCGTCGAACTTGTTCATCAGCCAGTCCAGATAGGCGACCCCGCCCTTGATGTTCTGTTCCGGCGACAGGCTGTCCGCGACGTTGAACCTGGCGGCGGTGTCGGGCATCAATTGCATCAGCCCCTGCGCGCCCGATCGGCTGACGGCCTGCGGGTTTCCGGCGCTTTCGACACTGATCAGTGCCAGGACCAGCGCCGGGCTGACCTTTGTGCCGACCGTGGCCTTCAAAATCTCGATCCCGTGCAAGGCTGCGATGTCCTGCAGGCTTTGCAGGCGCGGAGCGGGGACGGACTTGCCTTCCGGCGGCTTGGCGATGACGCCAAGGGCCTGCTGCAACCGCCCCGGCCCCGATGCCGCAAGCTCCGGCGAGATCGTCGACCAGAACCAGTCCAGTCCCGAGGGTTGCGGCAACAGCGCGATGGCACCGTCCGGGGTCGCGACCGGCTTTGGCCGCGGCAGTCGCATGGTGGCAGAGGGCGCATCGGGGTCAACCTGCACGGTGATGCGCGATCCACCCGCCTGCGGCAGCCCCACACGCTTGAAGGTGAAGTCCGGCTGCAAGCGATCCTCTGCCCGCACCGATGCCGCACACAGGACAATGCCTGCGGCCAGCAAGGAAGCCGTCAACGTATTCATGGTATTTTCCGTCCTGCTCGACGATTTTTCTTGGCGTCAGCGTCGCAGGTTGCGCCGGGCATTGCTACCGTCAGGTAAACAATGTTCGCATTCGGCTGGCATTCGACGCAAACGCGCAACGGGCGAGGTCGCGCTTCATCTTTGACCAACAAATAAAAACGTTTA
>NZ_JBMERN010000332.1:0-1181 GCF_049310965.1 Loktanella sp. DJP18
ACTTACGCCAGGATCTTCGAGACCACGCCGGCACCGACGGTGCGGCCGCCTTCGCGGATGGCGAAGCGCAGGCCGTCTTCCATCGCGATGGGCGCGATCAGCTCGACTTCGAACTTCAGGTTGTCACCCGGCATCACCATTTCCGTGCCCTCGGGCAGGATCACGGTGCCGGTCACGTCCGTCGTGCGGAAGTAGAACTGCGGGCGGTAGTTCGCGAAGAACGGCGTGTGACGGCCGCCCTCTTCCTTGTTCAGGATGTAGGCCTCGGCCTCGAACTTCGTGTGCGGCGACACGGACTTCGGCTTGCACAGCACCTGTCCACGCTCCACGCCGTCACGGTCGATGCCGCGCAGCAGGACGCCGACGTTGTCGCCCGCCTGGCCGGAGTCCAGCAGCTTGCGGAACATCTCGACACCGGTGCAGGTCGTCGTCTTGGTGTCCTTCAGACCCACGATCTCGATGCTGTCGCCGACGTTGATCACGCCACGCTCGATGCGGCCGGTCACGACCGTGCCACGGCCAGAGATCGAGAACACGTCCTCGATCGGCATCAGGAACGGCAGGTCCACGGCGCGTGCGGGCGTCGGGATGTACTCGTCGACGGCGGCGATCAGCGCCTTGATCGACTCTTCGCCGATGTCCGGACGGGTGCCGTTCATCGCGTGCAGGGCCGAGCCGCGGATGATCGGAATGTCGTCGCCGGGATAATCGTACTTCGACAGAAGCTCGCGGATCTCCATCTCGACGAGCTCCAGCAGCTCTTCGTCGTCGACCTGATCGACCTTGTTCATGTAGACGACCATGTAGGGGATGCCCACCTGGCGGCCCAGCAGAATGTGCTCGCGCGTTTGCGGCATCGGGCCGTCGGCAGCGTTCACGACCAGGATCGCGCCGTCCATCTGGGCGGCACCGGTGATCATGTTCTTGACGTAGTCGGCGTGGCCGGGGCAGTCGACGTGGGCGTAGTGACGGTTCTCGGACTCATACTCGACGTGCGCGGTCGAGATGGTGATGCCGCGGGCCTTCTCTTCGGGGGCGCCGTCGATCTGGTCGTAGGCGCGGAATTCACCGAAGTACTTCGTGATCGCCGCCGTCAGCGTCGTCTTGCCGTGGTCGACGTGACCGATCGTCCCGATGTTCACGTGCGGTTTGTTGCGTTCGAACTTTGCCTTAGCCATGAT
>NZ_JBMERN010000333.1:0-1169 GCF_049310965.1 Loktanella sp. DJP18
GGTGTTCGCCCAAAACTTTCAAGACACTCTTTGATCAACTCCCCAATCGCATCTGCCGAAAGGCCGTCCACACGTATGACACCAAAATTTTCCACTCCCATCCCGTAAGCTGTAAAAATCATATTGTTGACCCACCAATCATCAACGACCAACTCGATCACAGTTTTTGGCTGCCAAAACAGGATGTTAAGCATTCCAGATCCGTGATCTCCAATAACTATTTCTGCCTGTTCAGCATAATTATGAGAAGTCTCTGTGTTTAGATCTTCCTGGTTCACAACCCTACCACCTATGGAGGTTATATACTTGGCGACCACTTCACTGGGAAAGGAGCGATGAATTGTTTCGCCCCCGAGGTCAAAACGACCCAGATAAGTAATTGACCCGGGAACTGGCGTAGTTGGCTCAATATCAAAAGCCTTGCGATACGCAATTACGTCGTGCCGAGACCAATAGAATAGTGGGTTCCGCTTGCGCAAAACATATGCATGTTCGATGTTGGTCCAGCCATCTGTAGCAATCCAATTGATCTTGGCTTTTCCCAGATCGCGAAGCACGTAGCTTTTTTCCGTCAGGTAGCGCGGAATAAGAACTGGGACATCCGGGAAGTCAGCCGACAAGATCGTACCAAGATAGCAATGCGTCCAGTCACCATATGAATAAACGTAATCGCACTCCACAATAGCGCAGGTTGCGATTATTGTCGCATCCTGTTGCGGCTGATGACGAAAGTCGGCCAGCCTTAACGGATGCACACTAAACTTTTCGATAAGCCTGCCGCCAGACCAGCCCATGCCATTTTCAGAGTAAGAAAGGTTCTCACTTATCTCATAATCGGGCCGCGTTGCATTAAAAGCCAGCCGTGTTTCTTGGTGAACTGCAGTGTCGCCGATTTCGCCGATACGGTGTCCGTAGAATTGTACTGTTTCACGTGGGGCGGTCTTTTTTTCTGTCTTACTCACCTCCACAAAGCGACCTGATATAGATAAACCCTTTAGAATAAAACTCTTGAATGCATCTTTTGCTTTAGTCTTCGGCTTTCTCCAATCGTCCATATTTTCCTCTTCACGCCAAAAAATTATAGTAGCAGACTATTCCCATGATCTCTAACGGATTTGGATGAAATGAGTAGCCCTTGTCGGCCCAGACAGAGGTCCCGCCGCCATGCA
>NZ_JBMERN010000334.1:0-1147 GCF_049310965.1 Loktanella sp. DJP18
GCCCGCAAGGCTTTCAGGCAGGCCTCCAATCCGGGGCGGTCATCTTTCTTGCCGGAGGCCTGATCGGAATAGGTTTGGCTTGCCGGCACACCGGCAGCGGTCAAGGCATCCTTCTGCAGGTCGAACGACTGGCTGCCATCGGCCTTGGAGACACGGGCATAGCCGATCAGCATGTTTCACAAACGTTCGTTTGAGGCGCTTGGGATCCGCAATCACTTTCCTGCATTTAACTTATTCCTTATCTCATATCATAAATAAAACTAATCAATCCATTTCGTGAAAGCAAAAGAAACATGGCGCATCGCACCATTCTGACCGAGCGCCAGCGCGCGGCCCTATTTGACTTGCCAACCAGTGAACCTGCACTGCTTCACCACTATACGCTGGCTGATGATGACCTCGAACATATCCGCCTGCGCAGACGCCCACAGAACAGACTCGGATTTGCCCTTCAGCTTTGCGCGTTTCGCCACCCCGGCCGGTTGCTGACGACCGAAGAGATCATCCCAGAAAAAGTGATCAGGTTCATCGCGGCTCAATTGGGCGCGCAAGCGGCGGAGTTGGAGGGCTACGCCGTCCGCGAAGAGACCCGGCGTGATCATCTGATCGAGCTTCGGGCAATCTATGGCTACAAGATGTTTGCCGGGCGTGGTGCCCGCGACCTGAAGGGCTGGCTGGAAACTGAGGCTGAGGTCGCGCGCTCCAATGAAGATCTGGCGCGCCGGTTCGTAGCAGAATGCCGCCGGAGCCAGACCATTCTGCCCGGGGTGTCGGTGATCGAACGGCTTTGCGCTGATGCGCTTGTCGCTGCCGAACGTCGGATGGAGGCGCGCATCGCCGACCGTCTCGACGCGCCCATGAGAGACAGACTGGATGCTCTGCTTTCGGAAGACGTCGATGACCGGGTCAGCCGTTTTGTCTGGTTGCGCCAATTTGAGGTCGGCAAGAACTCGGCGGACGCGAACCGGCTGCTGGACCGGTTGGAGTTCCTGCAAGGTCTCGGGCTTGCAGCCGCTGCCCTTGATGGCGTTCCACCGCATCGCATTGCCCGGCTTCGCAGGCAGGGTGAGCGGTATTTCTCGGATGATTTACGCGACATTTCAGGTAATCGGAGACTGGCGATCCTCGCCGTTTGCACCGTGGAATG
>NZ_JBMERN010000335.1:0-1134 GCF_049310965.1 Loktanella sp. DJP18
ATCGCCGTGTCCAAGCATTCCGAGCACATGCCGCTCAACCGCCAGGCGGTGGTCATGGCGCGGCACGGTGTGCCAATCGACCGATCGGTGTTGGCCGACTGGATGGGTCGGGCCGGGGCGCTGATCACCCCGGTGGTGGACCGCATGGCGGTGCTGCTGAAACAGGGCAGCACCCGGCTCTATGTCGACGAAACCACCGCCCCGGTTCTGGACCCCGGGCGCGGCAAGACCAAGACCGGTTATCTTTGGGCGGTGCTGCGCGATGATCGGGGCTGGAACGGCCCGGGACCGCCGGGTGTGGTGTTCCACTATCGCCCCGGTCGGAAGGGCGAATATGCCGATGAGATCCTGACCGGCTTCAATGGCACGATCCAGGTCGATGCCTATGGCGCCTATACCCACCTGGCCACATCAAAGCGCACGGGCGGCGAACCCTTACGGTTGGCTTTCTGCTGGGCCCATGGACGGCGCAAGCTGATCAAGGCCAAGCCGAAAAAGGGCTCGCCCATCGTCGACGAGGCGTTGGTGCGCATCGCAGCACTCTACAAGGTCGAGGATGCGATCCGCGGATCAGCCCCCGACCATCGCCTGGCGGTCCGCCAGGAATTGTCGCGCCCTCTGGTGGATCAGTTCTTCGCCTGGCTGGCCGCTCAGGCCGCACGCATCTCGCGCAAATCCGACCTCGGCGCAGCACTTGCATACATGCTGCGGCGCCAGGATGGCTTCCGGCTTTTCCTTGAGGACGGCCATGTCGACATGGACTCCAACCTGGTCGAGAACGCCATCCGCAGCCCGGCCATGAACCGCCGCAACGCGCTTTTTGCCGGTCACGACGAAGGAGGCCGTTCCTGGGCACGCTTTGCCAGCCTGATCGGCTCCTGCAAGATGAACGGCGTGGAGCCCTACGCCTACCTGCGTGATCTCTTCACCAGGCTCGCCAACGGCCATCTCGACAAGGACATCGATGCGTTGATGCCATGGGCCTATGCAGCAGTCCCCATCCCCTCACAATGAGCTCATCCGGGAGTCCCCAGTGAACTCATTCCGTGCGCTCACGAAGGCGAATATGTCACCCTGAAGAACGGTCGCCTACGACCGCAAGCGAAAACTCAATGGGCCGGAACCGGCGCATAC
>NZ_JBMERN010000336.1:0-1122 GCF_049310965.1 Loktanella sp. DJP18
CCTTGAAGTAAGCTTCCGCGTCCTTTGGTATCAACGATTTCGGGTAGCGCCTCGAGAACTCGACTGCCTCCAGCCCGGACACGACAAGTGGCACGCCGGAGATCCTAACAAAGATCGACATCGCAGTGAGATAGGGAAACGCGTCGCCCGCGGGCAGCACGGAACAGTCGAGGTCGCCATCTACGATGCGTGAATATACGGCTGAAAGGTTCATACGGCGAATATTGGTCGTTCCCCTGAATTCCAAAGAAGTTTCTTGTCCCGTCTGCAAAAAATTCCCGGCACCAGCAGTCTCGGAAGGCCAGCTCTCAAGCCAGCTGAATTGCCGGAATTTTGCGTCCAATATCCGGGATTTTAAGACCCGTGCCCGGGATTTTGCGTCTTTGCGCCGGGATTCTGCGTCAAAATGCCGGAATTTTGCGTCCAAACGCTCAGCAAGCTACTGATTACTAAAATGCATTCTCGTTCCTGAATTAAGAAGAAACATAGAATCAATAGGAATCAGCCGCGGCTGAGCCACAGCCGAGCTTGTCCGAGCCTAAATTTTACTTCCGTAGGTATTCAGGAAACCTATCGATACAAATCTCCGCTTCGACGCTTTGCAAGCCACGTCGGTGGAACAATATCTGTTTCAAGAACCATCTGCGCAAGCAAGTTTGAGCGCGCAAATTGAAACGGAAATAACATCTTTAACGAATGGAAAGGCGGTGTCAGCAAACCGTGTTGTCGCGAGGGCCTGACCTGACTGTCGTGCACCCTGGCATTCGAGGTGTCGAGGCTGTGTATCACGCCGCTCTCGGCGTCGACGCCGATGTGAGCTTTCATACCGAAGAACCATTCGTTGCCTTTCTTCGTGGACGACATCTCGGGGTCTTGCGTATTGGCCTTGTTCTTTGTCGACGGCGGCGCGTCGATGATCGTGGCGTCCACCAGTGTGCCAGACCGCAGGGTGATGCCCTTGTCTGCCAGATGGGCATTCACTTCCGCAAAGATCGCTTCGGTCAACCCGTGCCGCTCCAACAGGTGGCGGAAGTTGAGGATGGTGGTCTCATCCGGAATGCGGTCATCGCCCAGCTCGATCCCGGCAAAGCGGCGCATAGCCTCGCTGTTTTAGAGCATCTC
>NZ_JBMERN010000337.1:0-1120 GCF_049310965.1 Loktanella sp. DJP18
CAATAGGTATCCCCTGAAACCGCATCTGCTTGAAGAATGCCGCGATGTGCTCCTGATCCCGGCTCAACCGGTCCAACCCTTCGGCAACAACAACATCAAGCCGGTTCTCACGTGCGTCCTGCAGCAGGCGCTGGTAGGCGGGGCGCAGATGCGACGCCCCGCTAATGCCGCGATCCGCGTAGGTCTCGGCCTCCGACCAGCCGTGGCTGGCGATCAGGCGCAGGCAAAGCCGGTGCTGGTCCTCGATGGAGGCGTCGCTTTGCATGTCGGTAGAATAGCGGGCGTAGATCGCGGCGCGCATGTTGTGGGTCTTTCGTCAATCCGGTTCGCCGCCCGCAATGCGCGGTGCCAGCTGAACCTTGGCCCTCCCCATCATAGGCACACTTTGACGGATGTCTTCCACTATCGATTGCAACCCGTTGCAACGGGCGAAGGCCGTTGTGAGGCGTCAGGCGACTACGACTTTGACGTCTAATGCACGCTCCATGCGCTAGATCGCTGTGACGTTCCCAATGGGTCAGGCAGTGGTAAAGCGTTCGTTCGTGCCGAACGCATCGAAGGTCCGGTTCGAGCCCATGTAGCAAAATTTCTGCTTCACAGCGAACGTCGGCTCTAAGGAGACGTCCAAAACCTTCAACAAAGCCTTGAATTTGGAATGAAGTTTTTTTTGGCGTCAGATAAGGCGTTCTGCGAGGGTTTCAAAAATGAGGGTTTCTGATCTAAACGCTATCTATACGACGTTGTTCTTAATTATTAAGTCGATATGACCTTACGAAACTGCCTTTTATCGGAAAACTAATCCTATGAGCCTGCACAAAGCACTCGCCCGCGCCAAAACCGAGGAAGACGTCAAGGACGCCTATATCGCGGCGCTTGGCCTCAAGGGTGTGAATAAAGGGCTGGTCGATATCCAGACCGCTGAAATCTGGTTCGAGGCCAAGGAAACTTCCACACCGCCGCTGCTGATGTTCGCGCAGTTGCTCGTTTACGTTCGCGCTGCACGCAAGCGGGGTGAGCCAATCCCTGGCTTTCTGTGCGTGATGGACCGTGATAAGGCAGCCCTGAGGCACTGTCAGAGGAAAGCTGCTTGAGGCGGGCAGGGCGGTCCCGTAGCGTTTGG
>NZ_JBMERN010000338.1:0-1112 GCF_049310965.1 Loktanella sp. DJP18
CTAACGCAGGAGGTTTTGCAGCGTCGGCGACGCTCGCATCACAGACTCAGTCTTGTCGAGATCGGTGAGATAGTATCCACCCAAATCGACTGGCTTACCCTCTCCCAACGACATTTCGGCAAGAATTGCATCCTCGTTCTCTTCCAGAGCTTTTGCGATGGGGGAGAAATAAGCAAGCAGCTCAGCGTCTTCATTCTGGCTGGCCAGAGCTTTGGCCCAATACAGAGTGAAATAGTAGTGGCTACTGCGATTGTCAGGCTGCCCGACCTTGGCCGCGGGCGATTTGTTGTGATCCAGCACCCCCTGCGTTGCCCGATCGACGGCATGTCCCATGATCCGTGCCTTATCGCTGCCTTTGGTGTCGGCAAGAAATTTAAGACTTTCCCCCAAGGCACAAAACTCGCCCAGCGAGTCCCACCGCAGGTGGTTTTCCTGCACCAGTTGCTGCACATGTTTCGGAGCCGACCCGCCTGCCCCGGTCTCGAACATGCCGCCGCCATTCATCAACTTGACAATGGACAGCATCTTGGCCGAGGTGCCGAGTTCGAGGATGGGGAACAGATCCGTCAGATAGTCGCGAAGGACGTTGCCGGAGATAGCAATGGAATCCTTACCCTTGCGAATAGTTTCCAAGGACAGCCGGGTCGCCGCCCGCGGCGTCAGAATCTGGAACTTATCGGTGACCCCAGCCTTGGCCAATATCGGGCGAACGTATTTTAGAAGCTCGGCGTCGTGGGCACGATCCTCGTCCAACCAAAAGATTGCCTGGCAACCTTCGGATTTCTGACGGCTCATGGCCAGCTGCACCCAATCTTCGATCGGGGCCTGTTTGGTTGACGCAGAGCGCCAGATGTCACCCGCCTCCACGACATGTTCGTGCAGTATGTCGCCGTTCGCCAGCACCATCCGGACGGTCCCGTTGTGCGGGATTTCAAAGGTGGTTGGATGGGACCCGTATTCCTCGGCCTTTTGTGCCATCAGACCGACGTTTTGCACCGCACCGGCCGTCCCCGGATCCAGCGCCCCAGTTTCCTTGAAGTAGAGAATGGATTCGTCGTAGATCGACGCATAGGAACTATCTGGGATGATACAGTTAGTGTCTGCGGCCTTGC
>NZ_JBMERN010000339.1:0-1082 GCF_049310965.1 Loktanella sp. DJP18
CTTGGATTCAAGTTTGAAGTGCGACGGTTGGTTTAATGGCCGCAAGTTCTTCGGCCATGGCTTCGGCGGGAGTTCTCCATCCTAGTGTCTTACGAGGACGGTGGTTCATCATGCGTGCGACGTCGTTCAGGGCGGTTTGACTGAGGCAGCTTAGGTCGGTCCCTTTCGGGAAGAACTGGCGGAGCAGGCCATTTGTGTTTTCGTTTGATCCACGTTGCCACGGTGCGTGAGGATCACAAAACCAGATGTCGATCTTCAGACGGCGAGAGAGTTCTGGGTGGCATGCCATCTCAGAACCACGATCATAAGTCATCGACTGGCGCAACGCTACGGGCAGACGTTTCATCTGCCGCGTAAAGCCTTCGAGAGCAGCGTTGGCGGTACAGCCCTGCATCTTGCTGAGAATGACGAAGCGCGTCTTGCGTTCCACAACCGTGCCTATTGCTGAGCGATTGAAAGCCCCCTTGATCAGATCGCCTTCCCAATGGCCGGGAACCAGGCGTGCCTCGATGTCTTCGGGACGATGGATAATGCGCAACGTTTCCGGTACTATAGCTGAGCCCGCTAAGGTCGTGCGTCGCATGCCGCGTTTCGGCTTGGCCTGCCGCAGCGCCTCAATCATCAGCACCTTCAACCCGCCACGTGGTTGAGCGTAGATTGCAGCATAGATCGCTTCGTGACTGATGCGCTGGCTGGGATCATCTGGATGCATAAGCCGTAGTCTGGCCGCGATCTGCTCTGGCGACCAGCGCCAATGGATCAGACGATCGCGGACCCAAGCATAGTATGGAGCCGCGGGCACCAGTTTGCGCCGCCGGCCGGAGCGTCGTGCGGACGCGTCTCGAACCTGGTGTGATCTCTGAGGGTCATACCCCGTAGGACTGGCCCCCAGCACAAGCTCGCGCCCAATGGTGCCATGATGACGGCCAAGCAGCCGACCGATCTGACGCAGGCTCGATCCCCGCCGGTGCTCCGCAAAAATTACGCCACGTTCCTCGGCATCCAGGTGGTTGTAGTGTCTGTCCATAGCAACATCCTATGCCCTTTGGGCTCTGGTGTCGCACTTCAATCTTGAGGCTAAG
>NZ_JBMERN010000340.1:0-1071 GCF_049310965.1 Loktanella sp. DJP18
CCGGGCGCGGCGGCAAATCATGATGGCCGCTGCTGTTACCCTGCCTGCTGGCAGCGGGCTAACGACGGCCGTCTGTGCCGCACTGGAGGTGTCGCGGGCGAGCGTTCTTCGGCACCGTGCTGCGCTGGCAGCCCCGCCACGCGCTGTAAAGACGCGTGCGCCTTCAGCGCGTGCCTTGCCGGAAAGTGAACGGGTTCAGGTGCTGGCCCATCTGCGCACGCCCCGCTTCGCCGATCAGACGCCCACAGAGGTCTTTGCTACCTTGCTCGATGAAGGCACCTACCTCTGCTCGATCCGTACGATGTATCGCATCTTGGCCGCGCAGGGAGAGGTTGCCGAGCGCCGCAGGCAGCGTCGCCATCCCGTTTACCAGAAACCCGAATTGTTGGCCGAGGCCCCAAACCAGGTCTGGTCGTGGGACATTACCAAGCTGATGGGACCAGTGAAATGGTCCTACTTCTACCTCTATGTCATCCTCGACATCTTCAGCCGCCGCGTCGTCGGCTGGCGCATCGAGCACGCCGAAAGTGCCAGCCAGTTCAAAGCCCTGTTCGTTGATGCGATGGGTAAACATGCTGTGCCACGCGATCAGCTTACGTTACACGCCGATCGCGGTGGACCAATGAAAGCGAAAACAACCGCCCTTATGCTGGCCGATCTCGGCGTGCTCAAATCCCATAGTCGGCCACACACCTCAAATGACAACCCGTTCTCTGAAGCTCACTTCAAGACGCTGAAGTATCAACCGGAATTTCCTAAGCGGTTTGAAACGATCGACGAGGCACACGCCTTCTGCCGCCGGTTCTTTACTTGGTACAACGAAGAGCATCATCACGCCGGTATCGGGTTAATGACCCCCGATCAGATCCACTTCGGACAGGCCAAGGCTATCTATGCTGCACGCCAGGAAACCCTCGATACTGCATTCCTCAACACGCCCGAGCGCTTCGTCCGCAAGCCACCCAAACCGCCTCACATCCCAACGGCTGTCTGGATCAACCCACCAAAGCAAACGGAGTAAAACCAAGCTTAAAGTTCAATCGCCACTGTCTCAAAGTCGTTGACACGTTC
>NZ_JBMERN010000341.1:0-1040 GCF_049310965.1 Loktanella sp. DJP18
CTAAATCCATAGAGGCGGAAACGCTAGCCGGCACGCCACTCGGCCAGTTCGCCCAGTACGGCTGCAAGACGCTCGCTGGCGGTCGCCGCGTCCCCTTCCAGCCAGTAAGCCGCCTGCCACCCTCGGCCACGTCCGGCGCGCCGGTACTCAGCCGATTTAATGGTCATTTCCCTATAAGAGGTACTTATAGGGTTTTGACCATTAAATGGTGCCCTAGTTCGCGTCCGTCATGAGTTAAATGACGTCCTTGGCTGAGTTGGTGACCGCATCATGGGTTCGCTATTCGGACTGAAACTTGCGCGTACTTTCCCAATCTTCGTCGGCCCCACCCTCGGGACTTCCCTCTTGCTGCCAGCGAACGTAGGCACGCTCACGCAAATGCTTGTCGAGAGCCAGGTTCCAGAATTCATCGGCACGACCCTCCGGCCGCCCTGCTTGCTCCCACAGAGCGTGCGCACGCTCACGGACAGCCTGGTCTAAACTGAGCTTCGTCTCTGAACTACTGCTGATCTCGTCGCCGTAAGGCTCCATTCGACCCCCGCGGCTATGATGCATCCGAGCCGTTAAGCCGGAGAGTTCAGCAGCCGGAACCAACTGCCCATGGGCAGCGGCCTCCAGTGCTTTAGCTTGAAAATCTTCGTCAGTGGCAGCTTCTCCGGATTCACCGAGCGTTACAGGATAAGTGTGAATAACCAGTCCATTGCTGCCTAGTATGTCGACCAAACGCTCTGCCATTACATTTTCCCTTTCCAGGAAACTTGATTGAAACTCCGGATATTCCGGTTCGAACCAACAGATGAAGGCACCCAGTGAAAATGCAAACCACCGCAGTGCATTCAAGCAAAAGCGAGGAATGTTCTCGGCTACCGACACGCAGTGGTATTTTACAACACATTCATCGAGAGACGCCTTGTCCTGGCAAATACAGTGCCAGCTTAGGGTATGTGGTGTCGTCAACTTGCATTTGTAAGGTGCACCCAGTCCGACACGCCCGTTTCTACACCTACGGCTAAATTTCTCTGCTACTTACCGGGCCAGAT
>NZ_JBMERN010000342.1:0-1035 GCF_049310965.1 Loktanella sp. DJP18
GTTTTGTTTAGCATTTCGGGCGTGGCGGCTTTCTTGCGACGTTTAACTGCCACCCATTTTGCCGCACATTCCGCTACCCAGTGCGGTGGCGGAAGCAATGTCAGACAATCTCATCATGCGCGGCAAGACTTATTAGCTGAAGCGGCGCGTGCCAGTGCGGTTCGCGAGTGTTGAGCCGCGCCCCGTGAACTGGGAAAGCTTGAAGACCGATTCCAAGACCATAGCGCGCCGAAAGCTGGAGCGCGTCTGGAGCGCCTATCTAGACGGTTGGGAGGCCAGGCTCACCGGCCGTGACGGTGATGCCGAGGCCGGCTTTCGTGCTGCGCGTAATCTGGCGGCGACGCGGGGGTAGGCGTTCCTTTTGGCGGAGGCTGTATCGGCCCTGCCTTTGGCTGAACTGCTGTAACGGGTTGAGGCATCGCAAACCAGGACCGGCACAACGGTCCGGAGGTGGCTGAGGCGGTCGTCGGCGGGGTGGAAGAACCGGCACAGATGCTCTCCGGAATGGTCGCGCACGTCGAAAAGATCTCCGCCATCGAAATCCGTTTCAAGAGCGCGCAGCAGATGCGGCTGTGACGCGATGATCGGAAGCGGTCGGCCGCCAACCTGATAACTGCACTCGGCGGCGATCGCCCGGGCGCACAGATTGGAACGGCCTAGGCGCGTGTGCATCGCAAATGGTGGAAGGCGCAGTTGGCGGCTGAGAAGCTGAAGGCCGACAGCGCGAACAAGGACCTGACCTGCATGAGCGGGATGCTGCGAGGATACTGCGAGGCTATTGAAAATCCCGATCCGCCGCGGCACTACGCGGGGGTGACGATCAGTGGCCGCACACGAAGCCCGCACGACACACGGAAGTGCCCGTCGACTGGATCACGGAGCGTTGGCTGAAAGCCACTTCTTGATCGTGTTGCGCGACATCCCCGTGCGACGCGCAATCTGGCGCAGGGGCAACTTCTCTCGCAAAGCCATACGTCGGATAATGTTCCAAAGTCCCATGTGTATCACTCCATTGTCCCCCGCTGCGTCAGCCGA
>NZ_JBMERN010000343.1:0-1025 GCF_049310965.1 Loktanella sp. DJP18
GCGCATGTCCCGTTGCGTATCGCGATGTTCAGGTCTGGCGATAATTCCGCGCACAAGGACGGGCTTGCAAACTTGCCGCACAGCCCGTGGCAGACCTCGCACAGCGCCTCCAGCCTGCCATGCGTTGCCGTGTAGGGACGATAGTCAGCCATCCCGTCATATGCGCGGCGCGGCGCGCTACAGGCCATGCAAAGGAACTGATCGCGCGCCAGACGGCGTTCAGGTTTATTTCGCCGCCTGTTCAGAAAATCCTTCAGTGCAAAGCCCAAAATCAGATGCGGCTTCTGGCCGTCCAGAACGGGCAGGCCCGCTTGCCGCCACAATCGCACCGTCTGCACAGAAACCCCCAATGCCGCCGCCGCCTGTTCATAGGTGTATTGATTGTGCATCTTGATGTTGCGCGCAGAAACGCGCTTGGGCATCAGCTGGCCCTCCCCTTGCCGGGGTCAACGCGATGGGTTTCTGCCCATGCGTTCAGATCAGCACCGCGATAGATGATCTTGCGGCCCAGCTTGTAGAAGGCCGGTCCCGTGCCATTGTGCCGCCATTGGGCCAGCTTGTCGCGGTCGCCGATAATATTCAGTTCGGTGTCGCCAAGAACATAGTTTCGATTTTGCTCAAACAGGTTTGCCATTGTCCCGATCCTTTTCTGTTGGACTGGGACCTATTGGAGGGCGCTGGCTATTCTTGAAAAGTCGCTTGGAAAGGACGTTTTGGTCAGATCGAAAGGTCTAGTGATCGGCCCCTTTTCCATCCGCATCCAAAATATGGAAACGGCGGTGCAAAATTAGGCCACGGTAGCGGCGGGATTGTCTCGCTGCGGGCGGAGTAAAAACCTGCCACTTTTCCCTTCTTGCTTCACTGGTATTCACTGAAAGGGTCTTAACCAACAGTAGGTGCAACGCTGGCAGCCGGTCGTATCGCGAAGGTGGTAGAAATTTGAAGGTCGCGTAATCTCCGGGTGACTTGAACCCACCCAACCGGCGGCAGCAACCGCCAGGGAGATCACGCTATGACGAACACTA
>NZ_JBMERN010000344.1:0-1016 GCF_049310965.1 Loktanella sp. DJP18
GAGCCTGGTTGATCGGCTCACTCTCTCATGTCCTCCCATCTCTCACGACAGGTCCAGCTGACGCCGTCCGGCTTAAACGCGAATGTGACGGTTCCCTCGGTACCGGCCTCCAGCAGGCTCGTCAGCACGACGGTTCCAAAGCCCTTATGCTTTGGCGCGATCTCTGCAGGGCCATTCGATTCCTGCCACTTCAGGGTGAATATCTGGCTCTTGAGTCCGGTACGTTCCAGATCCCATGCGATGGCTATACGACCGCCGTCGGTTGAGGGCGCCCGATATTCGACCGCGTTCGTGTAAAGCCCGTGAATTGCCATACCGAGCCCTTGCGCAACCTGAGAACGAATAAACAGATCGGGGGCCCGACATAATGGTATTTTCAGGCCAGCTGTGATGCCGGACCGTATGCAGGTTCAACAGATGCCGGAGGGGAACCTTGGAGCCGTGGTGCAGGATCGACCCCTGAAACGCTGCGATAGCCTGCACCCGTTCCATGAGGCTCTCCTTCAGCATACCGACATCATCCGCCATTCGAGCGGCCTGTGAGATTACCGCCGAAATCAAAAACAGCATGTTTTTGAACGGTGGCTCAGTTCGTGAAGCAGAATCTGAGTCACTTCATCGTTCTCTTTCAGGCGAAGCTGCTGTTGATGAAGCTTGTAGCCTATGCCAGCACTTTTCCCGAGGCTTTCGAGGAACCGCAGATTTTCGATATTGAACCGCCGGTCAGAGTCGTGATTCATCGCCCAGATCGTCCCGATCGGCCGATCCTCATCGCGGAATGGGACCAGCAGTCCTTCGCGGATGTTACCAGATGGCCTGACAGAGTCGTAATGCCAGTCGATATTCTGCATCAAGACCGACCCGTCGTGCTTAAGAACGGTACCGCAAGGACTGCTTTGCGGCATGATATGGCCTTTGGGGTGAATGCGCTTTCCGCTCGTTGTCAGCCATTCAAATCCGGTTCTGGCTTCATCGTCGTCTCTCAGGATACTGACGCCGGCCGACTACGCATTGCA
>NZ_JBMERN010000345.1:0-1011 GCF_049310965.1 Loktanella sp. DJP18
AGGCCCGCTTCGGAAACTGGGATTTTTGGTCAACACAACCGAGAAATACATGCGTTCAAAGCCTTACGCCACCCTCACCAACCCCTCATGAATAATTCGGGTTAAACGACAACAACGTTTGTGTCCCAGTGCCGACACTCGTCCGCGAGCTTTCCTGTGAGGGAATTGTCAGTAAACAAAACATCAACGTCCCTTAGCGAGCAGATCGTCAGCGGGGCCCTTCGCGTGAATTTGTCATGGTCCGCGACGATCAGCACCTGACGCGACCTCTGGATGGCGCTGCGACTGACCAGAACTTCCTGGTCATCAAAATCTAGCAGGTCACCATCTTCATCAACGGCAGAACAGCTCAAGACCGAGAAATCGAACTTGAACTGTTTGACCATCTCGGCTGTCAGCATCCCGACCAGCCCCCCGTCAGATCTGCGCAGAACGCCGCCCGTCAAGATAATCTCGCAACTGCGGTTGGTGGCCAGAATATTGGCGATGTTCATGTTGTTGGTCACGACCAGAAGGTTCTCGTGACCCAGTAATTCGCGCGCGACCGCTTCGGTGCTGGTGCCGATGTTCATGAAGACTGAGGCCCCTTCCGGGATCGCCGTGGCACATGCCATCGCGATAGCCTTCTTGCCCTTCTCGTTCAGGCGTCGTCGTTCATCATAGACGATATTGACCACACCGGAGGGGATGACGGCGCCGCCATGGACGCGATCAAGTCGACCGCTGTCTGCCAATTCGGACAGATCCCGTCTGATGGTCTGCACCGTGACGTCGTATAATTTAGCCAGCTCATCCACCGTAACCTTGCCATCTTTGCGCGCCAGTTCGAGTATTTCTTGTTGTCTAAAATTCGTGACCAACGCCGTCTCCTCAGCAGTGCAGGCCAGCCCATCATATGCAGACCGGGCCTTTGCAACATTTAGTTGTGAGGAGTGAACGTCAAGGCTGCGATTCGTTCGATTTTTTTCCCGAATAATTTGAATTTAGAACGATTCCGAAGAAATAATTTCA
>NZ_JBMERN010000346.1:0-1010 GCF_049310965.1 Loktanella sp. DJP18
GCAGAAGACCTCAATGCCAGTGATCTTCCTCACGTCCAAGGACGATGAGATCGACGAGGTGCTGGGTCTGCGCATGGGGGCCGACGACTACGTCAAGAAGCCGTTCAGCCAGCGGCTGCTGGTCGAACGTATCCGTGCCCTGCTGCGACGCCAGGACGTCATCGGCGGCGAGGTGGTCGAAGAGACTGAAGACAACAAGGTCATGGTCCGCGGCGAACTGACGATGGACCCGCTGCGCCATACGGTGAAGTGGAGAGGCAACGATGTGTCCCTGACCGTGACCGAGTTCCTGCTGTTGCAGGTGCTGGCCCAGCGTCCCGGCTTCGTCAAGTCACGCGATCAGTTAATGGACGTGGCCTACGACGACCAGATTTATGTCGATGACCGGACCATCGACAGCCACATCAAGCGGCTGCGCAAGAAGATGCGCCAGGCCGACGATGAGTTCTCGGCGATCGAAACGCTTTACGGCATCGGCTATCGGTATAACGAAGCCTGACGATGACCGACGCGGCCCGCCACATCGATGTGCGAGACCTCAACTCCGTGCGGCGCGCCGCACGGAATGAGCCTGACCTGGTGCTTGGCGACGACTGGGTCTCGCCGCAGTCTCCGGGCGAACGCGAACTGATGCAGGGGCGCAAGGCGCGCCGGCTGATCAACCTGCGCTCGTCGCCGATTGCCCGCAAGATCATCACGTTCAATCTTCTCGCGATGATCCTGCTGGTGTCGAGCGTCCTCTACCTGAACCCCTCGCGCGACAATCTGGCCTATCAGCGGGCGAACGGCCTCGTGAACGAGGCGGAATTGATCGCGAACATCCTGGAAGCGCGGATGCCGTTGACGGCCCCGGTCGATCTGGTCAGCGGTGACGGCATAGACGTGGCACAGACGCTGGAGGCGATGACCCTGCGCGGCGGGATCGAGGTCGACATCTACAGCCCGAGAGGCCAATTGCTCGCTTCGGCAACCGGACGGCCGAACGGGTCCACGGTCGACACGCTGCAATG
>NZ_JBMERN010000347.1:0-979 GCF_049310965.1 Loktanella sp. DJP18
TTCAGTCATCCATCTGGTGATGTTGATCGGAATCGCGCCCTGGGTGGCCGTCATCAATCCGTTCTGGCATTCTGTTCAGATCTCTCAACACGACATCACGATCCGCACGTGGCGAAAGCACCTGCGCATCCCGCTCTCGCGCATCAGCCAGGTTGCAGAGATCAAGAAAAGGGTAAGGACCATCAGCTTCAAAGCGCTGTATTTAAAATACATCGATGATGGCGCTGAGAAGACTGTGACGTTGCCATCGGGCCTTATGTATAAAGACATTCTTCTCATCGATGCTCTGATTGATGTTGTGGAAGCGAACGATCGTCGTATTTTAGCCCTCGTTGCAAAGAATGACGCATCCGCAAGGCTCGAGGCAGTCGCCTTCCAATATCCTGTCGCTATATTAGCGAATCCTGCCCCGAAGATTGCCATCGCTCTATTCATCTTGGCTCAGATCGTACGAATAGGTCTGGAAGTCTCCGCCTGAATGCCTAAAACAAATTTAGTTGATTCGTTATTGATTGATCACCCGTCCAAAATCCGCAAACCCCTGACTTCAGCCCGGGGATAGGATTTCCTTTTCACTTTGAGCGGCTGCGCTGCGGCTTTTCTCTTCTTGGTATCTGCGTCTTGCTGGCTCTCGACGTAAGATTTGACCACGTCGAGAGGCGCGCCACCACAGGAGACCACGAAGGTACTTGGACTCCAGAAGTGGCCGCCCCAAAGACGCTTCATCACTTCGGGCAGCCGCTGCTGCCGGATGTGTCTCGATGATGCGCCTTTGAGACGCTTGACGATCGTGCTCAGACTGAGGCTCGGCGGATAGAGGATCATCAGGTGCAGATGGTCTCCATCGGTTTCCACGGCGATCAGATCGATGGCGAGGCACTGTGCGGTCTGGCGCATTGACTGCCGCTGATGGTCGAACACCCGGCGGGTGATGACCGGTCTGCGGTATTTGGTGCAGAACACGAGGTGGGCATGCAGC
>NZ_JBMERN010000348.1:0-953 GCF_049310965.1 Loktanella sp. DJP18
CCCTATCGACAAGGCGATGGACGATGCGATTGTAGCTTATGCTCAGAACGGCGAGGCGCTGCGTCCCGAACAGGGCTATCCGCTGCGCTTGCTGCTGCCAGGCTATGAGGGCAACACGCACATTAAGTGGTTGCGCCGTCTCGATGTCAGCGACAAGCCATTCATGACGCGCGAGGAAACGTCGAAATATACAGACCTCATGCCCGATGGCACGGCGCGGCAATTCTCATTGGAGATGGACGCGAAGTCGGTGATTACCTTTCCCTCGGGCGCGATGAAACTGCCGCGCGCTGGATTCTACGAGGTGACAGGCATCGCTTGGTCGGGCCGAGGCAAGATTGCGAAGGTTGAGGTTTCCGCCGATGGCGGCGAAACTTGGCAAGAGGCGACGCTGGATAGCCCGGTTCTGCCCAAATGCCACACCAGATTCCGTCTGCCATGGACCTGGACCGGTGAGGAAGCCGTATTGCAAAGCCGCACGGTGGACGAAACCGGATATGTTCAGCCTACGCTGCAACAATTGGTCGAGGTGCGCGGGCTGAAGTCGGTATATCATCTGAACGCAATCCAAAGCTGGCATATCGCGCCGGACGGGGAGGTGACAAATGTTCACGCGTAATCTGACGATCATCTGTGCTCTCGGAGCCCTTGTCGGTCCGGCATTAGCACAAGACAGCGCCCGCACAACCGCCGCGCTACCCGAAACCCTTGAGGAAACCGGCGAGCGCGCCCCGGCGCAGGTGCCGCAATCTAGCGCCCAAGAGGTGGGCGATATCGCTCCAGCGAATAATGCCTACGGCGTGGGCCAACCCGCCAGCGAAGACGAGATTGCGGCCATCGACATCGACGTGATGCCGGATGGGCGCGGCCTGCCCGACGGCTCCGGCAACTATGCCGACGGCGAGGAATTGTATGAGACGATCTGCGCCGCCTGTCACGGTTCGGACCTGAGG
>NZ_JBMERN010000349.1:0-930 GCF_049310965.1 Loktanella sp. DJP18
ATGAAGCGCTGAAATCCGACAAAGGGCTGATTTTCAAGGCCGCCGCAGAAGCACAGAAGGCCGTGGATTTTGTGCTGGCAGCAGCCGACGCCGAGACCATCGCAGAGGACGACCGCGCAGCCGCCTGAATTTATATCCTGACAGTCTGCACCATCCTGTACCCCGGCCTGAATGGTCGGGGTTTTTTCATTGCCTGCGTGGCGATCGGTGACGCGGCAGGGCGACGAGCTGCGCTCGTCCCCCCTGCCCCGCCTTTTTTTCAAGCGGGTTCCCCGCTGAAAAGAGACAGCCTGACAGCCAAGACCTTCGGCCCGGTGCCAGGCCGCGGTTGATCACTTCAATTCGTTATTCTGAGACAGCATCGCAAGGGGTCCGTCTTTGTCCGCCATAAACTGTCTCAACACAGTGAAGGGCATAGCGACAGTGCGGGTCTGATTGAGTTCACATGAGCGGCGTCTGCCGCATTCGAACCTCAGGCGAAGTACTCTGCGTTTCAATGGCCACCGATTTCGTGTCGGAATCATCAGCTCATGCTGGAGTGCCCCCAACGGGTGGTCCAGTTTGAATGTTAGTACATGGTCGGTCTTTGGTCTATCGGGAGTATGCTTTTGGGCGCTGGCGGCCGGTATTGATGAGCGACAGACGGTATGACCGGGTTGTAAGGGGCTGGCACCGATAGGTGGTCCGCCTCCACGATGTGCAAATTGAAACGAGGGTTGCGATGGATCGCAGAGCCTCATGCACAAGGGAGACGAACCATGTCGGATTATAGCGCATTCGTCGGACTTGATGTCCATAAAGATACGATCGCGGTGGCTGTTGCGGATGCAGGTCGCATGGGTGAGGTCAGGTTCTGGGGCGAAATCGCCAACACGCCAGACGCCGTCGCCAGCATGCTGCGCAAGCTTGGCGGGCGGCATCCACTGATGC
>NZ_JBMERN010000350.1:0-926 GCF_049310965.1 Loktanella sp. DJP18
AGTCCGATTCAGAATGGGGTGAACGATTTCATGCCCTTGCCAGGAGGCGGGTCATGCGCCGGATATGGGCGATGAGCACCCATGCCTCGGCACTCTCGATGGATGCCTCCCAATCTTTCGCCAAACGACGGCAACGCCCGAGCCATGCGAAAGTCCGTTCCACGACCCATCTGCGCGGTAGGACCTCGAAGCCCTTGGCGGTGTCGGATCGCTTGACGATCTGCAACGTCCAGCGCCCGAGGCTGACGAGGGCACCGCGCAGTTTCGGTCCGGCGTAACCGCCATCCGCGAACATATGGCGCAGTTTCGGGGCCTCGCGGCGGAGTTTGGCGAAGACCCCGGGCGCACCGTCTCGATCCTGGATATTGGCGGCGTGGACTTCGCACGCGATCAGGTTGCCGCAGGTATCGGTGATGATGTGGCGCTTGCGCCCCTTGATCCGTTTGCCCGCATCGAACCCAGAAAGTGAGGTGTTTTCAGAGGTTTTCACGCTCTGGCTGTCGATTACACCCGCTGTCGGCTGCACATCGCGCCCTGCCGCGAGGCGCGCCATGGCGACCAGGTGGCGGTTGATCTCGGCCAGCAGGCCATCGTCACGCCAGCGGTAGAAATAGTAGCGCACGGTCGAGACCGGCGGAAAGTCCTTGGGCAAGAGGGACCACGCGCATCCAGAAGCCGCGATATACTGGATCGCGTTCCAGATCCGCCGCAACTTCACCCGTCGTGGTCGCCCAAGGCGGTTGCGACCGGGCAACCAAGGCCGCACGATCTTCCATTCCGCATCGGTCAAATCGCTTGGATAGCGCTTCGTTTCGCGCCTATGCTGCGCACGGGTGAGTTCGGTCCAGGTCATCGTGATCTCCGTTCAGCTTCGACAACCGAACAGAATCACAACCTGCTGAATTCACTCAACTCATTTCCAATCA
>NZ_JBMERN010000351.1:0-921 GCF_049310965.1 Loktanella sp. DJP18
GCTTCTTCCCAAACCTCAATATCGGTAAGTTTCCAGCGCGTGCAGCCTGGGGAGAGACGGATAGGCTTCGGGAAGGTTGGATCAGTATTCACCCAACGCCACGGCGTTGTACGGTGTACGCCATATCGGGTGGCTATCTGATTATCGGAAAGGTAGGTCTCGGGCATGATTATGCACTCCAATCAGTTGCGACTGGATACAGCATGATTGATGAAAACGATTTCGCGTAGCTGGTGAGGTTACGAAAACTTACCCATGAATGCTCCGCAACCTACCCATCTGTTGCCTTCATCCTACTAGGACAATCTTTCGAAAACTCAATCATTATTCTCGTTAAGATACTGTTTTTAAATCCATATGTAACATTCTGATGTTTGGCACGACAGGTGGCTAGGTTAATCATCGGCACTTGACGGGGAACCACCACTTTTATTCCAATTACTTACAACCATGATCCGCTCTTTGGCTGCTGTAGATAGTTTGCCCTCACCTTTCCATGATGCTGGATTCCCCTTGATCCAATCGTCGATCATGTTTTTTGCACTTTGCTTCAGGTTCTTTTTTGAGGCGAGCGCTCGCCATGCGCTTACAGCTAGAGCCAACTCAGGAGCGAAGTGACTATGTTTGGGATTCATGAGCTCATCTTCCTGTACTTCATCATCAGCAAAGAAAAATCCAACAGCCCGCCCTTTTAGGCGTAGCCACTGCTTGATATTCTCGACTTCAATGAGAGTTTTATCCCAATCGGGCACCCGCTCGCCCCCCGTGTCAGCGTAGTTGTCCGCCGCTTTACTTTTCCTCTATTTTACAGGTGGGCGGGATAGGACAATGACTTGGGATATTCACCGGAACGGAAGGCGGCTATGCTGAAGCGGATGCTGCTGCCGAACAACATGGCCATTCGAGATTTGTCGCACGAGC
>NZ_JBMERN010000352.1:0-911 GCF_049310965.1 Loktanella sp. DJP18
ATACCAACCTGCGCAGATCAGAACTCTTTAGCCCACTGGCGGTGTCCGATGGACATGATGCGCTCAGGGATGCTGATCAGCTTATTCCATGCATCACAGCAATGATCGACGATTTCCTCATAGGAATGAAAGATGCGGTTGGAGAGCCAGTTGTCCCGCATGAACTGCCAGATATTTTCGACGGGATTGAGTTCCGGGCATTTGGCAGGCAGTGGAATGATGCTGATATTGTCGGGTATGACGAGCGCCGCGGTCATATGCCACCCGGCCTGATCCATGAGCATGACCGCATGGGCTCCGGGCTCCACGGTTCGAGCGATTTCAGCGAGATGCAGGTTCATTGCGTCAGTATTGCAGTAGGGCAGGACAAGACCTGCGCCCTTGCCTGATGCTGGACAGATGGCTCCAAAAATATAGGTCGATATAGTGCGCTGATCATGCGGTGCCGAGGGTCGCGTCCCACGCTTCGACCAACGTCGTGTGATCTTGTTTTTTTGCCCTACACGCGCTTCGTCCTGGGGAACCAAATCTCTATTGCAGTGTCTGGTGGGAGCCCTGCTCGAACTCTTTCAAGTTCGGCTGCAAAGCCCCCTTTTTAAACGCCTCCAACGCTTCAGTGTCTTGCGCGTAGTGGCGAGGCCGAGCCGTAAGCTTGACGTAGCCAAGCTTCTTCAGTTCCCGGCTCACCGTCGTTTCGTCAAGCGACACCGCAAACTGAGCGTGGAGCCACTGTGCCAGGTCGCTCAGTCGCCAGCGCACAACCCCATGGATTGCCGGGATCGGACCGCTCTCGACGATCTCCACGAGCGCTTGGCGTTGGGCATCATTAAGCTTGGACCGCGGGCCGGGCGGCTTGCCATCAATCAACGCATCCGGGCCGCGGGCATTGAACCGCATAACCCAGTCCCGCA
>NZ_JBMERN010000353.1:0-901 GCF_049310965.1 Loktanella sp. DJP18
ATAAAAACAAGGAATGACCATGGCCGATATCGATCTGAACCGCATGTCGCTTGATGACCTCAAGAAGCTCCAGAAGGACGTGAACAAAGCCATCGACGGCTATGAGGACAAGCAGCGCAAGGCAGCATTGGCCGCTGCGGAAGCCGCCGCACGGGAAATGGGTTTCACCCTGGCCCAATTGACCGGGCTACCCGGCAAGACCACCAAATCCGTTTCACCTGCAAAGTATCGTCACCCGGAAAATGCAGAGCAGACCTGGACCGGCCGTGGCCGTCAGCCGGACTGGATGAAAGACGCTTTGGAGAACGGGCAGTCCAAGGACGAGTTTTTGATCTCGCCAGCCAGCTGAGCTGCGGCGTGACAGACAATCAAAGGCGTTTCTGCGCCAGCGTCACGGTCATGTGCCTGCTTATGGCAGGCACATGTGCGCGGGCCGATGTCACCCATTTTAAGGGTCTGCAGATCTGCGGAAAGAACCAGCGCAATACGCCGGACAAGACATGCATGGTGGATGGCGACACACTCTGGCTGGGTGGGGTCAACATCAGGCTGAAGGACTTCGACACGCCGGAATCGCGCACGAACATCTGCGGTGGCTCTACCGAGATCAATCTGGCGCAGGTCGCCACGGACAGGCTTCGGTCGCTACTGAACGGCAACGCCTGGACGATCGAGACCTTCGGGATTGACGGCACGGGTAAGCGCCGGCTGGCGACGATTAGGATCGAGGGTGTCGATGTCGGCGATATCCTGATCGCAGAGAAGCTCGCGCGCCGCTGGCCGGATGGCGACGAGTTCTGGTGCAGGTGAAGCAACAGCTGGGCAGGATCTGCCCGCTTTTGCAGGAATGTCATAATGTCCGCTAGGTTGCCTTACAGCCTGACGCGACATGACGCCGGGC
>NZ_JBMERN010000354.1:0-872 GCF_049310965.1 Loktanella sp. DJP18
CTCCTTAAAACCATGCTCAGATCCGACTGGACTTCGCACGCCGCTGGAGCGGTAGTGATCCTGCGCCATGTTTCCCGCGCTGCAAAGCGTCGCCCGGACCTCCGGGCTGTGCGCAGTAGCAGGGGCGGTTTAGCTCCTGCCTGCAGCACAGGAGAGAGCGATGACACAGAGCGAACAACTAACGGCGGATAATGGACCGGATCTGGCCAAGTCCGCGCAGCCTGCCAGAGGCCCAAAGCCTGCGACGAAGAAGACCCAGCTTATCAAGTTGCTGCGCAGGACGGCGGGGGCGGACATCGCGACGATCGGCGACCGGTTAGGATGGCAGCCGCACACGGTGCGCGCCAGCTTGTCGGGGTTGCGCAAGGCGGGTCACCACGTGGAGAAGATGATACCGGGTCCGGGGAAGGCGATACGCTACCGGATCCTTTCCGGCGAAGCGGCCGCGGCAGAGGGGGCCGACAGCCATGGCGGGTGATGGGGTGGCCAATCCGGACCGCGCAGAGTGCCTGCGGATGTGGTCCGAGACCTTCGGGTCAGCGCCGCCGCCCTATCTGTCGGTCGGGTTCATGACCCGGGCGCTGCATCATGAGGCGCAGTGCAAGCGGGCAGGGGGCCTGCCCGCCGCAACCCGCCGTGCCCTGGCGCAGATCGCGGCGGGGCGGGCTGTGCGGGATGTGCCGACCGATCCGGCGAGGCCGGGCACGCATTATGTCCGCGAATGGAATGGCCGGACCTATCAGGTCGCGGTGACACCCGGTGGCTTCGTGATGGATGGGCGGTCCTGGCCGTCGCTCTCGGCAATCGCAAAGCACATCACGGGGACGACATGGTCCGGGCCGCGGTTCTTCGGGCTGACCAGGGCGACAGGC
>NZ_JBMERN010000355.1:0-869 GCF_049310965.1 Loktanella sp. DJP18
AACCCCTCGTGGGCATAGGATGCGCCGGTGAGCGAGGCGGCAGCGATGGTATTTCCGTGGTATGCCCTGTCGTGAGCCAGGAACTTCCGCTTCAACGGCTTTCCGGCCGCGTTCCAGTAATACCAGCACAGGCGGGCAGCACAGTCAGCTGACTCGGAGCCGGAATTGGCAAACCAGACGTGCGACATGGCGACTGGGGCGATGTCGAGCAACTTGTCCGCCAACTCGATTGCAGCAGGATGTGCCTTGTGGTTGGTCAGGTGATAGTAGGCCAGCTTCCGCATCTGTTTCTCACAGGCAGCGATCAGACGCTCCTGGCCGTAGCCCAGTGATATGCACCAAAGCCCTGACATGCCTTCGAGGTAGACCGTTCCATCGCCGGCGGTGACCCAAATGCCTTGACCGCTCTCGATGATCTTGGGGCCTATCGTAAGGTGTTTGGCAAGATTGGTGAGTCCATGGACGAGTGATCTCATCGCGTGCCTCAAGTGAGTTGGGAAGTTGGGGCAAGTTGTTGTTCACTTCAGACCTTTTGATGTTGTGCGGGCAGTCTTACTGTCTGGGTTGCATCATCATTGCTGCATGGTGCGGCGACTGTCTACTTGGCGCGTCGGCCATAGAGACCGTTTCGAAGCGTTCAGAATGACGCCGGCGCGTTCCTGCCGTTGAAGCGATGACAGTTTTAATGCTGGACTTTGCCAACATTCAGGAATGACCCCCAGACCGAGACAGGTATCATTACCGCCAATCGAAAGATCCAAACTGCGGACGACCGCCTCCTTGCCCCTGCGTCCATGCCTCACCATATTCCTTGAGCCGTATTTTAATGATCCGACTGGACTTCGCGCCCTTCTGGAGCGGTAGTGCCA
>NZ_JBMERN010000356.1:0-859 GCF_049310965.1 Loktanella sp. DJP18
TCGCGGCCCGGGGACCTGCCCATCTGAAGACGCTTGCGGACGCAATTGCCGATGGTGACACGGCGCTGCACCCGGAAGTTCGAGACCTCGGCCTCATATATCTGGAGCAGATCGAGGGGTTGAATGCACGTGTTGCAGATCTCGACGCGAAGATGAGATGTGCCGCCAAAAAAGCGGACGCGGTCCGCCGCGCACAAACCATGCCGGGCGTGGGCCCTGTGACGGCTCTTGCCATCGAGACGTTTGCCCCTGACCTGGCCAGCTTCAAACGCGGTCGCGATTTTGCCGCGTGGCTTGGGCTCGTGCCGAAGCAGCACTCTACAGGCGGCAAGACCCGGCTTGGGAAGACCTCGAAGATGGGGCAGCGCGACATCCGCACCCTTCTGGTCTCTGGCGCCATGGCAGTCCTTCAGGCTGTCGAGCGGTTCGACACCCCAAACAATCGCTGGCTCAAGCGCCTGCTGACCCGCAAGCCACGCATGGTTGCCGCGATTGCGCTGGCCAACAAGATGGCGCGTGGCCTCTGGGCCATGATGACGAAACAAGAGGATTACCGGCATCCGGCGGCGACGATGGCGTAGCGAAGATTGCGCGTCACGACGTCCCGGTAAGTTGGGGGTGTGAGGAGGTCACTGAACAGTAAGGGCAAAGGATCGATCAGATCCGGGTCAGAGAAAGCAGTATTTGTGCAGGAGCCTCAGAGCTCGGTTTGTTGATATGCTTCTGGTCCGCGCATCGCCATACCGGCCGGCGGTTATATCAGTGCCGCACACAGAGGCCTGATACATGACCGCACCCGATCACACGCTCGAACCGTTCAAAAATCACTTGCACCAATGGGGGCATCCATACATGCACA
>NZ_JBMERN010000357.1:0-821 GCF_049310965.1 Loktanella sp. DJP18
AGGGCATCCCAACGTCAACTTTGCTGGCCTGCCTGAAATTTCGAATAGTCAGATATGAACTCAAGGATCTTAGCTCTCGTCGTATGCTGATCTTAGAAAAGCAGCAAATTGGAAGCAAACATGTTACGCGAAAAACTTCACAAAACAGTCTTGTCCTTGGTCGTTGCCCTGACCGCCACAGCCTGCGCAGACCCCTATTATAACCAGGATATGGAAGTCATCGGGACCGCACCTGAACTTTCAGGTATTGCATCAAGCGATATCTGCGATGCCGCATCCTATTTTACATATGATGCCCCGTCCACCAACCGCGAGACAGCAAAACGCCTTTTGCTGGAGGTCCTTAATCGTGGCGATATATCGCGCAAAGACTTTGACAGCGCTTTGACAGGCGACGTCGAACTTGGCATGACAGACCTCGCAGCCACTTGCGCATGGGGCTTGCCAGACGAAGAAGACGAATACTATATTTCCGGCGATCGCAAATACTCTCGCTGGACTTACAAATACGGTGATTACGGAATAGATAGAGATACGATTGAATTTGTCGATGATCGCGTGGTCTCATTAAGCGTTGGCAACTGATTACAGGCACTCTATTTTCTGTAATGCCGACCTGTTCGCGCCCCATGCCGCACCTCAACCTTAACGCGACCTGGAGGAAATACATTATGGCCGGACGCCCTCGCACCAATCCTGACCGCGCAACCACCGGAGCGGAGCGCATGGCTGCCTTCAAGACACGCCTGGCCGCACTGACGCCGCTGGAGCATTGTGCCCGTGAGGCTGGCTACATGACCGTCGATACTGACCGTTGGGTG
>NZ_JBMERN010000358.1:0-815 GCF_049310965.1 Loktanella sp. DJP18
CGGGGTTCTCCGGGTTTGAAGAGATTCGGATGATCAACTACTCGAACTCATCTCAGCAGCTGTTCCTCCGGGCCGACGAGAGCGCCAACGTCAGCACCACGGGGAGCGGGCAGAAATCCATCTACCTCGGCACAGGGCAGACGACGCTCGCAGGAGGCGAGGGGACGGATTACGTCTATGCCAACGCCGTCCCGAGCAGCGGCAACGTGCGTAGCTGGAACGACGGCAACGTTCTCGATGGCGGTTCAGGGCATGACATTCTCCATATTGACCTGAGCAGCAGCGGCACGACCGACCTCCGCTCCAGCACGGTCAAGAACTTCGAATACTTGTACATCTACGATGGCAAGGTGGTCGTGGATGCCGAGCTGATGGACAGCGTCTCCTACGTTTGGGGCAATTCTACCTCTAAGATGAGCACCTTCGACGAAGTGGTCGACCTAAGGGACATGAACGTTCAGCAGGTCTCGGTGATCAGCGAGAACGCGACTGGCACGACCTTCCAGGTCAACAGTTTGGCCACGGCTTCCCAGATTGTGGGTGGGAGTGGAGCAGACACAATCGAGGCCAGCGGCTTCACCTTTACCAACGATCAGCGGGAGGCAATCTTCGCCACAAGCTTGATCGAAGATATCACGGACAGCACTGGAACCTACTCCGCGCCGCCTCCGGATTCTTCAGTTATCAAGCTCACGACCACGGCCGATACGATTCCGGCCGGCGCGCCGGCTTCGGTCACGGTCAACGCCACGGCCTCTACCCTCAATTCAACTGACAATCTGCAAGCAGGCGCGACTGGTACCGACGTGTTCGCC
>NZ_JBMERN010000359.1:0-809 GCF_049310965.1 Loktanella sp. DJP18
CTGCGCCTTGCCTCCCGCGCTGCAAAGCGTCGCCCGGACCTCCGGGCTCTGCGCAGTAGCAGGGGCGGTTTTGCTCCTGCCTGCAGCACAGGAGAGAGCCATGACACAGGGCGAACAAACGAGGTTGGATGGAGGGCCGAATGCAAGCTCCGCTCAGCCTGCGCAGATCTCAAGGCCTGCGACGAAGCGGACCCAGCTGATCACGTTGCTGCCCACGAAGGCGGGGGCGGACATCGCGACGATCGGCGACCGGTTGGGATGGCAGCCGCACACGGTGCGCGCGGGCTTGTCGGGGTTGCGCAAGGCGGGGCACCACCTGGAGAAGGTCATACCGGGTCCGGGCAAGGCGACACGCTACCGGATCATCGCCAGTCAAGCCGCCGCTCCAGCAGGGTCCGACAGCCATGGCGGGTGATGGGGTGACCGATCCGGACCGCGCAGAGTGCCTGCGGATGTGGTCCGAGACCTTCGGGTCAGCACCGCCGCCCTATCTGTCGCTCGGGTTCATGACCCGGGCGCTGCATCATGAGGCGCAGTGCAAGCGGGCAGGGGGCCTGCCCGCCGCAACCCGCCGTGCCCTGGCGCAGATCGCGGCAGGTCGGGCTGTGCGGGATGTGCCCGTCGATCCGGCAAGACCAGGCGCGCATTATGTCCGCGAATGGAATGGCCGGACCTATCAGGTCGCGGTGACACCAGGTGGCTTCGTGATGGATGGGCGGACCTGGCCGTCGCTCTCGGCGATCGCAAAGCACATCACGGGGACAACGTGGTCCGGGCCGCGGTTTTTCGGGCTGACCAGGGTGTTAGGT
>NZ_JBMERN010000360.1:0-807 GCF_049310965.1 Loktanella sp. DJP18
ATCTTGAATTTCGAGGAGCCACCTCTCACCATGGACAGATCTACACGCTCTCACCCCCGTTTGTCACCCGTGAATGGCAAGCCGATCCTGCTTGGATTTGATGGCGCCGACATGAGCTCGGACGCCGGGCTGACCCTACTGCGCGAGATCGAGCGCAAAGCCGGTCTGGCCGGTCGTCTTGCGGCCTGCATGGCGGATCCGCGCGACCCGACCAAGGTTCAACACAGTCTGGACGACATCATCCGCTTCCGGATCATGATGATTGCCGCGGGCTATGAAGATGGCAATGACGCTGACAGCTTGCGGCATGATCCCAGCTTCAAGATCGCGCTGGAGCGTGATCCCGAAACCGGTGCGGCCCTGTGTTCGCAGCCCACGATCTCGCGCATGGAAAATCTGCCCGATATACGTGCGCTGATCCGGATGAGCAGGGAAATGGTCCGGTTCTACTGCCACGCATTTCCGCGCGCACCGGACCAGATCGTGCTCGATATCGATGACACATTCGACGCGGTGCATGGCCAGCAGCAGTTGCGTTTGTTCAATTCCTATTACGATGAGTATGGCTTCCAGCCCATCGTCGTCTTTGACGGGGACGGTCGTCTCGTCGGAGCGGTGTTGCGCCCGGCCCGGCGCCCCAAGGGCGCTGAGAGTGCAGCCCACATTCGCCGATTGATACGCCAGATCCGCAAACATTGGCCCAAGACGGAGATTCTGCTGCGCGCCGACAGTCACTATTGCACGCCACAGGTTCTGGATCTGTGTGACAGGCTTGGGCTGCGCTATGTCTTCGGTCTCTCCAAGAAC
>NZ_JBMERN010000361.1:0-804 GCF_049310965.1 Loktanella sp. DJP18
GCATGCGAACGGAAGGAAACGAGATGGATCGGGTGTTCCGCATTTTGACGATCGTCATGACCGTCGGATTTGCGACTGTGGTGTCATCCGCGGTTGCGAGGATGATCTTCGACGCTTTGGGCGGGGCCGGATTTGTCCGACTCCCCCTTGCTGCAGCGCCGATCTTGATCGGGATCTATGCCTCAATCCATGTGATCGTGTCCTGCCTGATCGATGACCGGGACCACTTTCCACCGCCTTTGGAAGCAGACTGACGGCCTGTCATGCCGGGCTTGGATCTCCAGCGTCCGATTTCAGCCCTACACCGCTCTGGTGGATCACCATGCGCTCCGCCGGGAACGGCTTGATGAGCGCGAAAGCCTCGTCTACGGTGCCGGACAGCCACTGCGCGTAGTCCTCAGGGCCCAGGATCATCGGCATCCGGTCAGGGTGGGTATCCTTGACCAACTCATTCGGCGTTGTGGTTACCATCGAACTGGTAATCATCTCGCGTAGGTCGCCGCCACCGTAGTTTCCCTTGTAGGCCCGCCAGACACCCGCCAAGGGAAAGGGTGGCCGCGCGCCCTCTCCCGTCACACCGAACCAGACGTAAGTCGCCGGATTGTGGCCCTTCGCCTCGCAGAAACTGGTCGCGGGGATCAGGCAGCGCCGTTCCTCGAAACTCTTCTTCCAGAAACCAGAGGTGCGCAGCTTGTCGTCGCGGGCGTTGTTCACGGCCTTCGGCTGGATCGGCTTGCCGGTCTTCTTGGAGACCTGCGGCATTACGAAGCCCCAGTGGGCATGCTCAAGCCACCGCGTGCCGTC
>NZ_JBMERN010000362.1:0-799 GCF_049310965.1 Loktanella sp. DJP18
GGCGACACGCGAAATGGACCGGCGGCGCACAGGAATTGTGCATCGCCGGTCCTGCTGCATTGAGGAGAGGTCCTATCCAGACAGTCGCGCCTCGTGGTGCATCGGCATCAGCGCAGACGTCGATCAGCGCCGGCTCTTGCAGGGGGCCAACCCATTCTGGCGCTTCAATTCAAGCGATACACCACCCGCGCCGCATAGCGATGGCCATTGGCAAACCAATACTGCAGTGCCGTGTCATTTTATGTCAGACATCGAAAGAGCAACTTAATGGAATTTTTGTCAAGTGTTTTCAAATGCTTGAATGTTTCATTTGGACAAGTTGCTCGGGCGTGTAGACATCGAAAACGAACTTGGCGTTAAATCGCGATCCTGCATCATATTGCGAAAATTAGCGAAGTTCGCCATGCTCGTATTTGTCTTGAATCTCCCACTATATTGAGCTTCGTCAAGATGAATGGCCGCGATTTTTTCAAGCTTCATCTTGGTCTTGACCAAGCGCCACAGATAATTTCCGTCTCGATTTGACTGAATAGCATATCCCAAATCGAGCAAAATCTCGCGGCAGGTGTCTTTCACCGAGGCAGCACCAGGAACGAAGATACTGAGAATCCGCGATCCAAACTCCCGTCCGCCCGTAGCATCAGCAAGGTTCACATACTCTTTGATAACTTCATCAACGATGCGGGATTTTCCCGCACCCGATGGACCAAGAAGGGCCACCCCCTTTTTCTCGAAGATTCCTGCTTTCAGCTGGGCTCCCTCAGTTCGAGCACGCGGAAGAATTGAGAGCGGTAGCTTA
>NZ_JBMERN010000363.1:0-795 GCF_049310965.1 Loktanella sp. DJP18
CTGGCGGCTTGCGCATGCTGATGATCAAACTCGTCATCTGTACCGTGTCCGGGGCGTCCGTCATCGTGTTCTATTCGGTGTCGATCGCCTTGATACAAGGTCCCGGCGCGCACTTCATGTCGCTTTTCTTCCTGTTCGCCGCTGCCATTTTTGCCGCGATGAACAACCACCAGGTTTTACCGATTCTCGTCTTGCGGCTGGCGATTTACGGATCTGCATTCCTGCTGATTCCTGCATATGACATCTACGTCACAGGTGCCGCGATAGACTCAGAGCTATGGGCTCAGCTTTTCACGTCGGTCTTCGTCTTGTATTTTGTGATCGATTGTTCGCGCGTGCACCTGACCCTCTATCGGGCGAACATGAATCAGATGGCCGAACTGCGCGTGCAGCATGCGCGAGCAGCGGATGCCTTGCGGATCAAGTCGAAGTTTCTGTCGACGATGAGTCACGAGCTCAGGACGCCACTGACTTCGATCCGCGGATCGATCGACTTGATCGGATCCGGTCACTTCGGAGAGATCACCCCGAAGGTGAAATCGATCGTCGCCATTGCCCAGCGGAACTGTTCTCTGTTGATCCATCTTGTCGACGATATTCTTGACCTGCAGAAGATCGAGTCAGGCCGTATGGACTACAATATGGAGGAACTGAATGTCACCGAATTGGTCCATCAGTCGATAGCGTCGAATGGCCCATATGCTGAACGGCTCGGCATCAAATTGGCTTTGGAAAGCGATGATGATTCGATCTGCGTGACAGGTGCGTATTCCGGGGTCATCCGGCCACTGATTC
>NZ_JBMERN010000364.1:0-790 GCF_049310965.1 Loktanella sp. DJP18
GGAGACTGACCAACCTTCTTTCAGTCTCTCAATGGCGAACTTGTAGCGGATGTCATGGCGCCGGGCACCGAACTTTGTTTCCTGAGCATATTCCCAGAATAAATTGGCCGCAGAGGGGTAAAAGCCATTATCCGTCCTGTTCCAGAATACATAGGGTGGGCGGTTGTTGCGCGGAACTTGCAACAGGATGTTGATCGCGCTCTGGCGGAGCGTGATTGTCCGAACCTTGCGCCCCTTCGTATGTCGCAAAGTAAGCGTCACGTGGCCCTCAAGGGGGCGATCCAAGCCGTTCACATCCGACCACTTGATCATCGACATCTCGGTGACACGTCCCCCTGTCTCGTCGAGGAAGCAAGGAAAGAAGGATAGCGTCCCAAGGGCGCGCTGGCCCAGCTTTCTGATCGCCTCATCCGTCGGAAGAACGATGTCAAGCAAGTTTTCCTTCATCCCAGTTTTCTCGATTTGCAAAACCGGGTTTCTTTCAATCCAGCCCTTGTGCTTGATATGTGACATGAGGTGGTTGAAGGCCATCAGGTCGCGATTGATCGTCGCAATCGAAACCCCGTTGTCTTTCCGCAATGCAACAAATTCCGGGATCGTATTCAAATCTATTTCCCAAGCACCAGCCAACTCAACATCTTCGCCCCGCTCCTCAAATATCTCTACGAGCGTCACACCGATCTGCCGCAGGCTAGTCTGGTATCGAATAAGTGTTTTTTCGGTCCACCCGTGATCCGCATCGAAAAGATCGAGGCTATCGTGGAAACTTGTGAAACCCGCATGGAAAAGC
>NZ_JBMERN010000365.1:0-778 GCF_049310965.1 Loktanella sp. DJP18
AGTGAGGTCTTCGCTCACCACGATGGCACCGTGCTTCTCAGCAAGCTTCACCTTTGCGCCCGCGACGAAGCCCAGCCAGTTCTTCTTGATGGCTGCCACCGATGCATAGACGTCGCGCCGCTTCTGCTTGAGCTTGCCGATGCCACCCAGCAGGCGAAAGAACCGGATGTGCATGCGCAGATACCGGGCTTTCTCCAGTCGTGAGGTCGAGAGAGGCACCGGTGCCTGCGGTGCTGGCGCCTCCGGCACCAGCGTCTCCGGGTCAAGGCCCGCAATCGCATTGATCTCCCGGCGGATGCGGGCGAGCCGGTTGTAGTTGCGGTCGATCTCGGAGCGCAACTTGTCGACCGCGGTGGCGCGCTGCCTGATCAGACCCAGAAAGTTGCGGCCGCAGAACTGCATCTCCTCCAGGATCTCGATGTCATCCGTCGAGGCATGGCTCTCCAGATAGGCTTTCGTCTGCGCCTTGCCCGGGCCGGACGCAACGAAGTCCAGGATCTCTTGGTCGATGGGTGTGTGTGATCTTACGACGACCATGCTCGAGGTCTTGGCAAAGCCGAAGTCTTCGCCCAGCACGGTGGTGCGTCCCAGCAGCGTCAAATCACGCGTGGGGCGGGAGACCACGCCGCGCAGGCGGGCGCGTGTTGGCCCCAGCTCGATCGCGAGTGAACTCATCTCCTGATCGGTGCGATCGGAGAACATGCGTGCGACGGGCTGTGTGAGCCTAAAGGTAAGCTCGATCTGTGGGCCGCGGCAGACCGGACCGGTCATGACCAGT
>NZ_JBMERN010000366.1:0-776 GCF_049310965.1 Loktanella sp. DJP18
CCAGGCTGCCAAGCTGGAACTGCCCGGAATTCTGAAGCAGGAGCGTGTCGAACCCGGCCCCCCCGTGGAGCAGATCAGTGGCGTTCAGATTGTTGGCAGTGGTCATGACAAGATCGTCCGTGGCCGCCCCCGGCACGTTGTCGGGGCCCGACGTCAGAAAGATCTCGTTACGATCATCCACGGTGATGGTGAAGGAGCGCTCAATGGAGGCTCCGTGCTTATCAGTCGCCTTTATCAAGACTGAGTGGCTGGTCGCCGTCTCGTTGTCCAGTCCGGTCGAGGCCACCTGAAGCTCGTTGCCTACTATCGCGAACTTGTCACCGTCGAGGGCATTCACAATTGTATACGTAAGTTGCTCAGACTGATCGCCGTCTTCGGCATCGAGAAAACCAACGACTGCCCCGGGGGTGCCCTCCGCCACATTTGTATTCGACAAGTTGAGATCCGTCGGCGCTTCGTTGGTGCCGGTCACCGTCACGGTGATGTCGCTCACCGCTGTCGCCCCATGCGCATCGGTCGCAGTGACCTGCACCACCACGTCGCGGGTCGCGCCGAGGGCAAGGTCTTGGAACGCCGTGCCCGGATTGAAGGTGAGCGTGGTGCCGGTGATCGACGCGCTGCCCTCCGTGGGCGCGCCGGTGATCGCGTATCCCAGCGTGGTGCCGTCATCGTCGCTGTCGATGTCATCACCCAGCGCGGCAAGATCCACATCCACCGTCGGCCCGTCCTCGCTGGCCGCAGCCACGCCCGCCGCAAGGGTCGGCGCGTCGTTGGTG
>NZ_JBMERN010000367.1:0-772 GCF_049310965.1 Loktanella sp. DJP18
GTGGCCGTGGGATTGATCATCATGAGCGAACGCGAACTGAACCGCATTGAAGTACTGAGCCAGGTGACACGTGGTATCATGACGGCCGTGACCGCTGCCAACGTGCTGGGACTGAGCCGACGACAGGTCCACAGGCTGCTGAAGGATTTTCAGACTGGCGGTCCTGGTGCCATCCGGCACAAGGCGCGTGGTCGCAAATCCAACAATTGGATCGACCCTGCGGTACGTGAGTTCGCCGTGACGTTGGTCAGAGAGAAGTACAGCGATTTTGGGCCCACATTCGCGGCCGAGAAGCTGGCAGAAGACCACGATCTGAAGGTCTCGCGTGAGACGCTGCGCAAATGGATGCAGGACGCCGGAATCTGGTTGTCACGCAAGCAGCGCCGCACATTCCATCAGCCGCGGCTCCGCCGGGAATGTCTGGGCGAGTTGGTCCAGATCGACGGGTCTGATCATCATTGGTTCGAGGATCGCGGTCCGGCCTGTACCCTGCTGGTGTTCATTGACGATGCGACGAGCATGCTGATGCAACTGCGGTTTGTGCCCTCGGAAAGCACGTTCAGCTATTTCGAGGCGCTGGACCTGTATCTGGCAACGCATGGCAAGCCGGTTGCGTTTTATTCCGACAAGCACTCCGTGTTTCGTGTGTCCCAGCAAGGTGCCCGCACGGGTCACGGGATGACCCAGTTCGGGCGTGCCATGACTGAGCTGAATATCGAGATCCTGTGTGCCAACAGCTCTCAGGCCAAAGGGCGTGTCGAAAGGTCAAACC
>NZ_JBMERN010000368.1:0-763 GCF_049310965.1 Loktanella sp. DJP18
TCATCAGTGGATGCCGCCCGCCAAGCTTGCGCAGCATGCTGGCGACGGCGTCTGGCGTGTTGGCGATTTCGCCCCAGAACCTGACCTCACCCATGCGACCTGCATCCGCAACAGCCACCGCGATGGTATCTTTATGGACATCAAGGCCCACGAAAGCGCTATAATCCGACATGGTTCGTCTCCCTTGTGCATGAGGCTCTGCGATCCATCGCAACCCTCGTTTCAATGTGCACATCGTGGAGGCGGACCACCTATCGGTGCCAGCCCCTTACAAGCCGGTAATACCGTCTGTCGCTCATCAATAGCACTGGCCGCGCTTTGACGGATCACGGTCATCAGTTCGACCTCGGTGATCCGTTCGCGATGCAGGGCGCCGCGACAGATGGCACCATCGCGGACCAATAACGTGGCGTCCGAGCGTACCAGTTCCGCTACCGTTGAAGACCGGACCGAAGACCACGCCAAGATCCATTGCAAACCGATCAAAACGGCGAGCGCCAATAGGCCTTCGGCCAAAGCCACACTTTCAGACAGGAGGATCGATGCGAGCGTCGATCCGAGCGCCACGGTCACGATCAGATCAAATGCGTTGAGTTTGGCCAGCGTGCGTTTGCCTGATACGCGCAACATGATCAGGAGGGCGGGATAAGCAAGCACTCCGACGATCAGAGTGCGGGCGAGACCGGACCAGTTCTGGAATAGCATTTCAGTGATCATTTTGAGACTCCCGATAATGACTATGTGGCCGCTCGGCACCGCGGTG
>NZ_JBMERN010000369.1:0-755 GCF_049310965.1 Loktanella sp. DJP18
AGCTGGACCAACACACAATCACAGTGACGCGTCCCAATAGTTGATACGGAAAAGCGTCGACTTCCAACATCCGTCCTTTCCACAAGCCATTGCCCTGATCCTAATCTTTCAGCAGGATCAGGGCGGTTGTATCATCGATTTCTAAATTCGCTGAAATGGCCAATATTTCAGTCTGAGCGACACGGTTTTGGTCGCATGGAGGTATGATGAACGAAAATGGTCCCTATGAGCCCGTGGCATCAGAAGCCCTCATCCTGATCCCGAAGGATAGGGCGATTGTGCAGGATCTCGGCGCGTTCCGCAGTGGCCGCCTTTTCGAAACCGATCTTCTTGCGGGCTCCGCACTGGTATGCCACGCGCAGAATGGCACTCCAATCCTGAATGATGACGGCAAGATTGATTTTGCCTTCGAGGGCAATGCGAATGATGCGGTTAATCTTCGAAAATTTCACGAACGGGCCCAGGTCGCAGCCGGTAGACTGGCGTCGCATGCCCCCAGTATTGCCTATGGCAGCGCCTTGCCAGAGGACGTGCACGTCGTTGCCGGCTTCGATCTCCTTCGGTTTGTTTTCACCACCATTCATGATGCGAAGAAGATTGGCGAATGGTCCGGCGAAGCGGTGGAGACATTTTTACCGCCTGCCGAACTTGTTACGCCAACGGAAGATCCAGGCGCAATAGGACCTCTGCGTATTCCGGAGCATGCGCCCACCCATTCCGACAACATGCGCCCACTTGTTCCGGGGTATTCGCCC
>NZ_JBMERN010000370.1:0-752 GCF_049310965.1 Loktanella sp. DJP18
GCTCGTGGATGAGGTGACATTCTCCTGCCACAAGACAATCGGTAAGGTCGAGCAGCACTGTGCGGGTGCCCTCCTGATGTCCGAGATGCATAATCGTCCTAACAGGATGCACCAGATCGCTCAGCGACTGGGTCTGTACCAGCCTGATCGCTTACTGGCAGCCGACATTTATGTCGACGCCGACGATATGGCGGAAGGCCATGCTAAAACCGGCGTCATGCCTCACGTTGCCAAAAGGTAACGCGCCGGCGTCAGGTCGCCACATCAAGCGGACTTCAGGTTTCTGACTGCACCTTTGCCCGATCCAGGATGTTTTCAACAACATCTTGGCTAATCGACCAATCGGGCGCGCAGCCTGAAAACGCACAACTCTCAACGATTGCGCCGGCCGGTATGGCCTCTACGAGTCCGGGCCGAGCTCTTAGGATACCTTGTATCCAAAGCCACTTGAGATAATCCTCGACAATATCGATGGGCTTGCGAAGATCTGGTATCTGGCGGCCGAGCTCCATTGCGTCATCGTCCGGTAGCGGACGCATGAGCGCCATCGATTTGATCAGACGCCGCTTTGGGAACAGTCGGACGACGTCACGTTGATCAAATCCAAGTTCGGCGGTTGGAGCCCCCTGCCCTTCCAAGGTTGGCTCAATCACAAGCGCCATCAGGACCTCTGCGCGCCAACCGGACGGCGACGGCGCCAAGAAGCGATCCCCGGCTATGGCGGGTCCGTCTATGAGGCGTCCAAGGCCGAG
>NZ_JBMERN010000371.1:0-746 GCF_049310965.1 Loktanella sp. DJP18
TTGGTCGACCCGGAAGCGCTTGCCCGGATCCTGTCAGTGGTGGACGGTCAATGATCGCATTTCCGGCGGGCGTGAAGGTTTGGATCGCGGGTGGCGTCACCGACATGCGGCGTGGCATGAACACCCTTGCATTGCAGGTCCAGCAAGGCCTCGGGCGCGATCCGCATGCCGGGGAGATATTCTGCTTCCGAGGGCGCAAAGGCGACCTGGTCAAGATTTTATGGCATGATGGGGTCGGCACATCGCTCTATCTGAAACGCCTTGAGGCAGGTAAGTTTATCTGGCCAGTCAGCCGCACGGGCGACGCGGTTCAGATATCCGCAGCCCAGCTCGGTTATCTTCTGGAAGGAATTGACTGGCGCAATCCGCGTTGGACACAACGCCCTGCAAAGGTGGGGTAAATCGCGCTTATAGCCCTGTTTTGCATGGGCATTCGTAAGCCGGCATGGTAGATTATGACCATGTCAGATGCCGCATCCGAGCTCGAGAAACTGCGCGCCGAACTGGCCGCTTTGAGGTCCGAACTGGCCCGCTCGAACGCCGTTGTGTCGGCGTCCGAGGCGCTGGATCGCGGGCCTCAAGCTCGAGATCGCCATGCTCAAGCGCGACAAGTATGGCCGCAGCGCCGAACGCACCGCCCGGCTGATCGACCAGCTCGAGTTGCAGCTCGAGGAACTTGAAACCGCTGCGGCGGAGGACGCCATCCGCGCCGAGCAGGCGGAGGAGAAGGCGACGAAGGTTCTCAG
>NZ_JBMERN010000372.1:0-745 GCF_049310965.1 Loktanella sp. DJP18
GTGGTCGACCCGGAAGCGCTTGCCCGGATTTTGTCAGTGGTGGACGGTCAATGATCGCGTTTCCGGCGGGCGTGAAGGTTTGGATCGCGGGTGGCGTCACCGACATGCGGCGTGGCATGAACACCCTTGCATTGCAGGTCCAGCAAGGCCTCGGGCGCGATCCTCATGCCGGGGAGATATTCTGCTTTAGAGGGCGCAAGGGCGACCTGGTCAAGATTTTATGGCATGATGGGGTCGGCACATCGCTCTATCTGAAACGCCTTGAGGCAGGTAAGTTCATCTGGCCAGTCAGTCGCACGGGCGACGCGGTTCAGATATCCGCAGCCCAGCTCGGCTATCTTCTGGAAGGCATTGACTGGCGCAATCCGCGTTGGACACAACGCCCTGCAAAGGTGGGGTAAATCGCGCTTATAGCCCTGTTTTGCATAGGCATTCGTAAGCCGGCATGGTAGATTATGACCATGTCAGATGCCGCCTCCGAGCTCGAGAAATTGCGCGCCGAACTGGCCGCTTTGAGGTCCGAACTGGCCCGCTCGAACGCCGTGGTGTCGGCGTCCGAGGCGCTGATCGCGGGCCTCAAGCTCGAGATTGCCATGCTCAAGCGCGACAAGTATGGCCGCAGCGCCGAACGCACCGCCCGGCTGATCGACCAGCTCGAGTTGCAGCTCGAAGAGCTGGAGACCGCTGCGGCGGAGGACGCCATCCGCGCCGAGCAGGCAGAGGAGAAGGCGACGAAGGTTCGCAA
>NZ_JBMERN010000373.1:0-742 GCF_049310965.1 Loktanella sp. DJP18
CGGCAGGTTGGGCTGTTTGGATTTAGCTCCTTTGGGGCGGCCTTTGGGATTGCCCGACTTGCCTTTCTTGAACCGGCTGGATTCTGGTGGCTTTGCGTATCCCACACTATATCCGGCACCTGCCTTCAGGTTGACTTTGGGCGGCGCGGCACCCGTCCCATCAATGCTCATTCGGCGGCCTCCAGGATCGGCTGTGTGTCGGTGCCCCACCCACACACAATCCTCTCGGCCTCATCCTTGGCATATGCCTCCCACCGGGCGATAATCGTATCGCAATAGAGCTCGTCGAGTTCACAGAGACGCGCATGACGTCCCGTCTTCTCTGCCGCAATCAGCGTCGAACCTGACCCGCCGAAGAGGTCGAGCACGACGTCGCCGCGGCCCGAAACATCCTTGATTGCATCGGCAATCATCTGCACCGGTTTCACCGTCGGATGCAGCGCCAGTTCCTCCATCCGGCCGACCCGCATCGTGTTCACACCCCGGTAATTCCAGACATTGGTTCGGTATCGTCCGTGCTGGCCCAGTTCGAACGTGTTCACGTGCGGTGCGTCTCCCTTCTTCCACGCGAAGATCAGCTCATGGCGCGAGCGGTAGAATGTGCCCATGCCGCCATTGTCCTTGGCCCAGACGATCATGTTCTTGAGTTCATCATAGCTCCCCTGCCCCGCGGCCAGCATCTCGCCCATATGACGCCAGTCCATGCAGATGAAGTGGATCGAACCATCGACGCTGTGATCGG
>NZ_JBMERN010000374.1:0-737 GCF_049310965.1 Loktanella sp. DJP18
AATCGGGGGCTTCGACACAAAGGGCGGGAACCGGTCATTCGCCACTAACGCAAGCCAAACATGCCGCGATATTGGAAGCCGACATTCAGGCGGTCCTGAAACGGGGGTTTACTCTGCACCGCCACATGACCGCATTGAGCCGAAAGCCGAAGCGCCGGTTTCGTGCTGCAGGGGCGATTGCCGTCATTCACGCAGTCTTCAGCAAATCTAAATCCGCGAATTCACGCCACGCGTGACAGAGCGGCCTTTGGCTGAGCGCTTATTGCTAATGTTCTCTAGAAAATGCTTGATTGGTTCAAGGGGTGAGGTTGGGGGGAAGCGACATGATAATATTTATACACGGAGTGCCTGATACCGGGTATATGTGGACACCGCTCATACAGGCGCTGGACCTCGGCCAGGGCAATTATATGGCTCCAACCATGCCGGGATTCGACGGAACGATACCCGTTGGGTTCGCCGCGACAAAAGAGGCCTACCTCGAGTGGGTCATCCGGTTGTTGGAAGACACAGCCAGTTCACACGGCCCGGTCGATCTGGTTGGCCATGACTGGGGCGCGCCGATAAGTGCCATGGCCGCACAAATGCGCCCTGATACAATCCACACCTGGACGGTCGTGAATGCTGCTCCTGAACCTAGCTACGAATGGCATTCGCTGGCGCGTACATGGCAAAAGCCGATCTTGGGAGAGCTTTTCATGGCCCTAGGCAGTCCTAAGAAGTTTCACCAGCAGTTG
>NZ_JBMERN010000375.1:0-729 GCF_049310965.1 Loktanella sp. DJP18
AATCGCGGGCGATGCTTGCCACTGGCGCCGTTTCAGACACAATATGTGGTGAAATCTTCTTCCCATGCTGGCCAATCTTGCTAAGACGACGGCCATTATGTGTTATGGATCCCGGTGCATACCCGACATGGTATGCTCGGTTTCAACCAAGAGGTATTCGCCGTGGCAACCACCCCGACCCATATTGCAAAGGCCGCGCTTGCAGGCGTTCTGGCGCTGACGCTTGTAGCCGGGGCTGCGTCCGCTCAGCAGGCCAACCGGTCCGAGAAATATGTCCCGACCATCTGGATCGATCCCGATGGTTGCGAGCACTGGACGATGGATGACGGGGCCGAAGGCTTCATGTCACCGCATCGCCGCCGTGACGGCAGTGCCGTTTGCCACAGGTCGGAAATCTGCGGCGTGGTTCCCACGGACCAGCTTTTCGCCACGGACCGCTCTGCGATCAGCGCCGCAGGCCGTGCGACCCTGCAGAACTTCTTCAGGACGGCGAATGCTTTTGGATTCCTTGTCTATGGCCACACCGACAGCCGCGCGTCCGACGAATACAACATCAGGCTGTCGCAGAATCGCGCCAATGCGGTGGCCGGCGTGGCGCAGGGCATCGGCGCCCGCTGGTCGATATCCGCGGTTTCGGTGAACGTCAGCCGCGCGCCGACAATGCCAGTGCCGCCGGCATGCAGCAGAACCGCCGCGTCGAAATCTACTGCATCCGCTGAAAGGGAGCCC
>NZ_JBMERN010000376.1:0-723 GCF_049310965.1 Loktanella sp. DJP18
CACAGGCAGCTTCCTGAGCAGGTAGGGGTAGATCTTGTGCCCCGGTGCCGGTTTTGAGGTGTTCGGCTTGCGATACAGTGCCTCGATCCCCATGCGCCTCATGAGCGTGGCGACATGCAACCGGCCAACCTTGAAGCCGTCCTGCACCAACAGACCTTGCAGCATCCGGCTGCCCGCGAAGGGGAACTCCATGTGCAACTTGTCAATCCTGTGCATCAGTTTCAGATCAGGATCTGACACCGGGCGCGGCTGGTAATAGACGCTGCCCCGGCTGATCCCCAGCACGATGGCCTGCCGGCTGACGCTGAGCTTTGCTGAAGGATCGATCATTTTTTTGCGCTCGGCAACAGGCCCTCTTTGCCGAGCGCGCTGGACAAAAAATCGTTCTCCAGCGCCAGCTCTCCTATCTTGGCATGCAAAGTCTTCACGTCGATCACCGGCGCAAGTTCAGCCTTCGGGGCATCGCCAAACACACTTGTCGCGCCTTCAAGCAATTGGTCACGCCACTGCTTGATCTGGTTCGGATGGACGTCAAAGTCCTGCGCCAGATCGATCAAAGTTCGCTCACCCTTGATCGCGGCGACAGCTACTTTTGCCTTGAAAGCCGGGCTGTGATTCCGGCGCGGTCGTCTCGTCATGGTCATCTCCTCGCTTGCAGCATCATGCTGCTGTTGCGCGGAAAATCCACTTATCCCTGCTGTTCAGTTTCCCCGAGCCACCTCT
>NZ_JBMERN010000377.1:0-723 GCF_049310965.1 Loktanella sp. DJP18
CACAGGCAGCTTCCTGAGCAGGTAGGGGTAGATCTTGTGACCAGGTGCCGGCTTGGAGGTGTTCGGCTTGCGATACAGTGCCTCGATGCCCATGCGCTTCATGAGCGTGGCGACGTGCAACCGGCCAACCTTGAATCCTTCCTGCACCAGCAGACCTTGCAGCATCCGGCCCCCTGCGAAGGGGAACTCCATGTGCAACTTGTCGATCCGGTGCATGAGTTTCAGATCGGCGTCCGACACCGGGCGCGGCTGGTAGTAGACGCTGCCCCGGCTGATCCCCAGCACGATGGCCTGCCGGCTGACGCTGAGTTTTGCAGCAGGATCGATCATTTTTTTGCGCTCGGCAACAGACCCGCCTTGCCGAGCGCGCCGGACAAAAAATCATTCTCCAGCGCCAGCTCTCCGATCTTGGCATGCAGCGTCTTCACGTCGATCACCGGCGCTGGCTCGGCCTTCGGGCCATCGCCGAAAACGCCTGTCGCGCCTTCCAGCAATTGGTCACGCCACTGCTTGATCTGGTTCGGATGGACGTCAAAGTCCTGCGCCAGCTCGATCAGAGTTCGTTCGCCCTTGATCGCGGCGACAGCGACTTTCGCCTTGAAAGCCGGACTGTGATTCCGGCGCGGTCGTCTTGTCATGGTCATCTCCTCGCTTGCAGCATCATGCTGCTGTTGCGCGGAAAATCCACTTATCCCGGCTGTTCAGTTTTCCCGAGCCACTTCT
>NZ_JBMERN010000378.1:0-721 GCF_049310965.1 Loktanella sp. DJP18
CGACTTGTAGCGAGTCTCGTCATAATCTCTCAAATTTGAACCCTTCGCACCGATGACTGGCCTCAGTTCATCTCGAGTTGCATCTGAAAAAATAAGTTCGTTTGATCTGGAAAATGCTAGCCCAACATGCCCTTCACCGACACCCCACTCCCGGTGAACGTGATCACCGGAAACTTCCGTCGCCCTCCTACAGGCCAAACAGACCAACCGCTGTCGCGTTTTGTCAAATCTGTAAACTGCGAAGTTCCATTCCTCGTCATCGATATTGAATAGCGACGTCTTTCGCGAAACGATTAGACCTAGAATACTATCCGAGTATTTCTTGAGTTCATTGACGTCACTTCAGCCTTCCGTTACAGCTGCCTCGATAAGCTCTCGAAGGTAAGAGTTTAGAGATATACGCGTAAGTTGATGATCTACAAAGGTTTCGTAGAACTCAAAAGCGGCCTTGTCAATTTCAGCCTGCCTAGAGAGCCTTAGATTCTCAGCCAAAATTTCGGGGGTAGTCTGGTCGGCAAAAAGAAGGATGAAAGACCCGAGTACCGTAGATGAAAGACCCGAGTACCGTAAAGGATACACCGATAACAAGAGCCACACTAGAATACGTTTCTGCGTTTTCGATCTCGAATCCGGCAATAATTGGGCTTATTGAAATCAAAGCGGCACCAAGTATTGTGCCTAATATTTTTGTCGCAAGAATTAATCGCCCTGCCTTTCTCAG
>NZ_JBMERN010000379.1:0-718 GCF_049310965.1 Loktanella sp. DJP18
AAGAACAATATATTGACTTTCATCGGCCGTGCCAACAAATGTTGTTTTGTGTGCTTTGGTCTGCTAGGATAAGAACATGCCCAGACTCTCAATCGATCTCACCTCGGAAGAACATCAGAAACTGAAAGCGATCGCTGCACTGCAAGGCAAGAGCATTAAGGATTTTGTGCTCAAGCGTACTCTTGGCGATGCTCCTGTTCGCGACAATATGAACGAGGCCGAAGCTGTGGCCGCCCTCTCGGACTTTCTCAGACCCCGGATCGAACAGGCGCGGCGCGGCGAGCTTTCTTCTAAGACGATTGCCGACATCCGGCGTGAAGCGCGCGAACAGTCAGGACTGTAGCTGACGCAATGCAATCCTATTCCCTTACGCTTGCAGCCGAAGATGATCTGCGTGGCATTTGGCGCTACACGTATGAGACCTGGGGCCTTGACCAGGCCGAGACATATTTCGACCAGATCGAGGCGTGCTGTGAGTTCGTTGGGCACAGGCGAGCGCAATCCAGATCGCTCGAAGGTCTGCCGGACGGTATCTGCATCCACCGATGCGAACACCACTACATAATCTGGCTGGACGAAGACCGGCCGGTCATTATCGCCGTTCTGCATGAGCGGATGGATCTGGTGAGGTGGCTGAAAGACCGCCTCTAGAGCGGGTTGCGTTTAATCAGTTTCATAGCCAGCGGCCTTGAAGAAGTTGTAGCACTCCTCGTCAGTT
>NZ_JBMERN010000380.1:0-717 GCF_049310965.1 Loktanella sp. DJP18
GAATCCATGTCTGAAGTTACTCTGATCGGTGTCGGCATGGCAAAGCTGTTCTCCAGCTGCACGGTGCGCGCAGTGACGGTTCAGTTGCGTTTCGCAAGAAGCTGTCGCGGGGGCAGTTAATCGCGTTTCTGGCACAGCAGCCCAAATGTCTGATCGGCATGGATGCGTGTCCGACGGCGCATGGCTGGGGTCGTGCATTCGAGGAGGTGGGCACGATGCGCGCCTGATCCCGCCCGTCTATATGAAGCTGTTCGTCAAACGCCAAAAGAACGATGTGGCCGATTTTGTCTCCGTCGTTGACAGGCCAGCGTATCGGCCAGCCGGATGATCGATGTCGCCTCAGCTTTGGTTGTGTCGCGCCGCAGCGCCGCCCTCAGGTCCGCCACTTGGGCCTGATAGCGATCCGCGAAACCGGGGTGCAGCAGCACGGAGGCGGCGTCAGACGCATCCCGCAGCTTGGCGGTCAGCGCCGCCTTGGCCGACTCCAGCGCGGTCATTTTGTCCTTGATGCTCGGGTGAAACATGCCCTCTCCTCCACCTTCAAACTGCCGCCTGATCAGGAGTCTGAGGTGCTCCCCATCTCTTGGACAGGATCTGGCGATTTTTAAGCTCTGATCTGCTCCTGGTGATCGGGTTGCGATGCTTCGACTTTCAGCGAGTAGATCACCGCTGGTGGTTTTCCGCCAAGGGCTTTGTGCGGTCGGCGGTAATTGTAGG
>NZ_JBMERN010000381.1:0-713 GCF_049310965.1 Loktanella sp. DJP18
GGCCTCTACCCTACGCAAGAAAGCCACCCGCGAGGTCGATCAGAAAGAGCTGGAAGGGCTGCTGGCTGAACTCGATGCCAAATCGGCTCAAGGCAGTGAGGCATGAGCAAAGACCCATTTCAGCAACTGGTCGATGAGATCACCCTGATCCGGAGTGAAGTTGCCAGCCTGCGCCGCACCAGCCTCGACAAGGAAGAGGCCGAAGCCCTGCATGGGATCGTGGCCCGTGCGGTCAAAGATATGCGGAAGGCCACCAGCGAGACCCCAGCGGCCCTTCAGGATGCCTTGAAGGCCGACAGGGACCAGATGGCCCACAATGCCACTGTTGCCGCCACAAAGGCCGCACAATCGACCCTTGAGGGCATCAGGGCCGAACTGGCAGTCGAGAGCGAGAAGCTCTCACAGCGCGCCAGAGAGGCCCGTAGAGCCACCCTGCGCTTCTCGGGGGGCATCTGGACCCTTTTGGCCGCTACGCTCGTCACAGGGGCGTTCCTGGGCCTGCTGGCAGCCTATGTGACCGAAACCGCCGAAACGTTCTTCTCGGTGGATCGTATGACGCGCTACGCATGCGGCCTGCCGGGGGTTGGCGGACAGGTGGTCGAGATGAACGACGGGGCGACCTATTGCGCGCACTGGATCATCACACCGGAGCTGGCCAAGTATCGCCGCGAACAGCCCCAGCAGAACTGACACCTCAACCTACCCCAATCCAT
>NZ_JBMERN010000382.1:0-712 GCF_049310965.1 Loktanella sp. DJP18
GCTATCGCTAAACCCATGATGAAGCCCTCCCAGACCTACCATCAAAGATTCATACTTTCAGCCCGACGGGAATGTAACGGGACAGGTCATTGAGGTCGTAAGGCGACATCCAGATTTACGAAGCGTCGCCTTGGCCTGATCGATTTCCCAGTAGGTAGTCTGCTGGGAGAGAACGATGGGTCGTCTCGAGAATGAGGCGCGGACGGCGATGACAGTATTGCTGAAGCAGGGCCACTCGCAGAGTTCGGTGGCACGATTACTGGGTGTGAGCGAAGGAGCGGTGCGGTATCACCGGCGACGGGATGCGGCCGGGGCGGTGGATGGGCGCACAGCGCAGGTGAGCAAGGCGGCAGTGGTGGCCGACGCGATTGCGCACTGGCGCACCCAGCAGCCGGGCGGGCGGGTGAACCTCGCTGCGCTGCATGAGTGGCTAAAGCACGAGCACGACTACGATGGCAGTCTGAAGTCGGTGCAGCGGTATTGGAAGCGGACGTTTCCGGCACCGGCAATCCGGGCGCGGCGGCGGGTCGAGACGCCAATCGGGGCGCAGGCGCAGGTGGACTGGGCCGAGTATCCCGGCATGGTGATTGGCAACGAAACCGTCAACCTTGTCGCGATGGTGATGACGCTGTCCTGGAGCCGGAAGCGGGCGGTGGTCTGGGCGCGGTCGAAGGACATGCTTTCGTGGCAGGCCTGCCAAACCGCTTGTCTA
>NZ_JBMERN010000383.1:0-711 GCF_049310965.1 Loktanella sp. DJP18
GAGCTATGCGGGAATTTGGGTGATGGCGTGATTTGAAGGGCGGCGTATCGTGGCGGGTGTCAAAGCCGGCCAGAACCTCACAAGGAGCGATACGCCATGAAGGAAGATACAACGATCCTGCCATTTCGCCAATCGGAAACGATCGTCGATCCGCTGACAGAGCTTGCTCGGCAAGGTGCTCGTCGAATGCTGGCGGAAGCGCTGAAGGCCGAGGCTGATGCCTTTGTCGCCAGTTTTGCCGATGAGCAGCTGGAAGACGGGCGTCAGCGGATCGTGCGGCATGGATTTGGCCCTGAACGGAAGATTCAGACGGGGATTGGTGCTCTGGATGTCCAGCGGCCCAAGGTGCGCGACCGGATGGCGTCCTCTGATGGGGCAGAAAAGATCCGCTTTACCTCGAACATTCTGCCGAAATGGGCGCGCCGCTCGATCAGCTTGGACGCGCTGCTGCCTGTTCTTTATCTGAAGGGCATATCGACGGGCGATTTCCAGGACGCGCTGTCGGCCATCATGGGGCCGGATGCGCCCAACCTCTCGCCAAGCGTCATCTCGCGTCTGACTGCCGGATGGCAGGTTCAATATGATGCCTGGGCACGGCGGGATCTGTCTGCCCGCCACTACGTCTACATCTGGGCGGACGGCGTCTATCTTCAGGCGAGGATGGAGGAAAATGCCGAATGCATGCTGGTGATCATCGGCGCGACACCGGAG
>NZ_JBMERN010000384.1:0-701 GCF_049310965.1 Loktanella sp. DJP18
CAAGCATTACCGTGATTCCGGCCAAGACCCAGCTCGGGCGTCTGCCATGCTGCAATAGCATCGCCAGACCCTGGGCCAGGCATCCGGCGGCGAAGACCCATAATCCGAAATCAAGCAACCAGCTTGCCGACCCTACTGCAAGATCACTGATTGTCTGGCTGATGGGGTCATAGGATTTCGCGACGAGCTGCCAGCTGACAATGTCTGTCAGGCCGACGACGATACAACTGACGATTGCAGCACTTGTCGCTGTTTCGATGAATCTGTCGCGCGGTATCATTGGCCTGTCTCCCTTCGTAAAGTCTGCAATCGCCTACCATAAGCCGGAGTGCCCGTAAGTACGTATGGCAACGGCATCCCCGCCGATAAAACAGCTGAACCGGCTTGTAATGCTGTCACCACTGTCGCGCAGGCTGAGCGTTCTTTATATCGTGACCTCATTCCCCTACCCTATTCGCTGTACGAAATCTGCGCACCCGGTGGCACGCAGTAGCCTGCAATTACTTATACGATAGTCTGTACACGTCTAAGCATACTGACTAGATTTGGCTGTTAAATACAGTCTGGCGTATCATTGGCCGATAAAATGAAACATCTAACCAGCACCACGTTGTTATTCTCTTATTGGTTGTGTATCGAATGTGGTGGAAACTCTCTGGCGGCGTTCTCCGAGCATGTGGATTTGGGCCTGATCAGGCCGT
>NZ_JBMERN010000385.1:0-695 GCF_049310965.1 Loktanella sp. DJP18
CGAACTCCTGAATGAAACCCTGTTCCCCTCCCTGCATCATGCCCGCGTGACGCTGGCCGCCTGGCGCACGGACTACAACACAGAACGCCCCCACTCCCGCCTCGGCTGGCAGATGCCTGCCGCGTTCGCCGAAACCTTCGCCGAAACCTTCGCCCCGCATCGGGGCCTGACGCTGTGTAATTCGCAGGGTTCCGCGCCAGACCCCGTTGCCCAACCCACCCAGACGAGCAAAAATCAAACCCGGAGTCTCGCTCACGCTGGATGAAAGTTGGGGGCAACGTCAACTGTTGCACCCAGTATATCGATGGTAAGGAGAAGAGTCAGAGCTGGCCAAATCGTATAGCCGCTCAGATGTTTGGATCGAAAAGGGGGCGGGTGCAGTTATGTTCCAAAGCGCTTCTCGTCTTCGTCAGCACCGCCTGCAAGATCGTCGTCCAACAACGTCACAGCGCCAGTGAACTCGCAAACGTCCACCTCACGGAAACCGTGGTATTCTTGGGCAGACCTGAAAAGATCGTGGCCCCGAATCTCCCAGACCGCTTCACGCACAACGTTCGGGTTCCATTGCGCATGAAGGCTAATTGCGCCGCCGGCCTGTTCTTTGATCTTGGCTATAGTGTTTTTATGCCACGCGCTGCACGATCCCCGTCGGACTCCCCAGCATCAACATCCCTATTCGCCCGGTAACGATTTAA
>NZ_JBMERN010000386.1:0-679 GCF_049310965.1 Loktanella sp. DJP18
GCGCTGAAATCCGACAAAGGGCTGATTTTCAAGGCCGCAGCCGAGGCACAAAAGGCCGTGGATTTTGTGCTGGCAGCAGCCGATGCCGAGACCATCGCAGAGGATGACCGCGCCGCCGCCTGAATTTATATCCTGACAGTCTGCACCATCTTGAACCCCGGCCTAAATGGTCGGGGTTTTTTGTTGCCTGCGGTGCAAGAGGTGACGCGAGGTCACTTCAAAGCGTTGTTCTCTTGGAACAGCTTCGCCAAAAGATCGTCGTTTTCCTCAAGAAACTGGCGTAGGACGGTTGCCGGAGACACAAAGGCTCGGGTCTTTGCGTCAAGTTGGTCAAGTTCACTTTGCAGCGCCGCCGCCAACTGACTTTTTGCGCCAATGTTGCAGCGTAAATCTTGGGTTCTCAACGTAGGAGCCTCTTTCGTTTTTTTTAGTGCAGCCGGTTGCCGTGGTGCTTTAGGTGCGGACTCTGGATCGGGCTTTACTTGTGTAGGTGTTTCGGTTGGTGGGGCCGTTTCCTCGGAAGGCAGCAAGCCCCCTTCTCTGGCGGTTTTGTTGACCAAGGCCATGTCGTCTGCATCCAACGGAAGCCCTAGTTTTTTTCTCGGTGAACGGCTCATTCATTGGCCTCTTTAATATTGGCGACAAGCCGGTCTGCGGCCTCTTGAACGCGGTGCAACGG
>NZ_JBMERN010000387.1:0-677 GCF_049310965.1 Loktanella sp. DJP18
AGCCGTCTGGCTGAAAACATCCTGCCTCTGGAGGCGTCTACCGCGGAGCGATACGCCCGCCATCCCGGTCAAAAGCAGCGCCGCTTCAAAACCTTCTCCTATGCAGCCCGGTCCTGGTCAAAACCCCGCCGTGTCATCGCGCGTGTCGAGGTCAGCCCAAGGGGGCGGGACACACGCTACATCGTCACCAATCTCGAGGGGGGCCGCGGCAAGCATCTCTATGAGAAGGTCTACTCCGCCCGAGGCCAGGCCGAGAACCACATCAAGGCTTGGAAGGCGCATCTCGCCGCTGACCGGACATCGTGCTCGAAAGCCAACGCCAATCAGATGCGCCTGATGTTGCATGGTGCCGCCTACTGGATCTGGTGGACCCTCCGCGCGGCCTGTCCAAAGCGATCACCGTGGCGCCGCACCCAGTTCGACACGCTCCGCCTGAATCTCGTCAAGCTCGCTGCCACCATCGTCGAGAAGAAGACCCGCATCATCGTTACCCTGCCGGCGTCCTGTTCCCGGCAAGGGCTATTACGCTTCCTTTTCCATGCCCTCGCGCCACCAGAACCCGCCTGACGCCAAGCGCCCCGCACACCCTGAAACCTCAACCCACATAACCCAAACCAAGCAACCGCCCGGACTGCAAAGCCGGACGCAGACATCGACTATTCTTCAGAGACCGAGGG
>NZ_JBMERN010000388.1:0-676 GCF_049310965.1 Loktanella sp. DJP18
TCTTATGAAGATCTCAGCTTTTGTGCAAAACAAGAGCCACAGATCAGCATTTTAAAATGCTGATCTGTGGTGGTGGTTGGATCGTCTGACGCTTGGTCTTTGAGGACCGTTGTAGAGTAAGATCAAACACCACCTTCGCCAAAGGCCTGAACGGATACAGAGCGGCACGAAGCCCTCTAGGACAAGCATAGGATATGACGAAGATGACGGATGATACCATTGGTATAGACATTTCCAAAGCCACCTTGGACATTCACAGGCTGAGCGACGGAAAAATGATGTCGTTTAGCAATTGCACTGCAGGATTTAAGGCGCTCTCTAAGTTCTGTGCGCAGACGGTGGTGACACGCGTTATTTATGAAGCAACGGGCGCTTACCACAGTGGGCTAGAACGTGCTTTGGGCGCGCATTTACCATTAGTAAAGGTAAACCCGTTGCAGGCGCGTCGGTTTGCACAAGCCCAAGGTATGCGCGCAAAAACCGATGCCGTTGATGCCAAAATGCTGGCAATTATGGGGGATGCTTTTGCATTAGAACCAGATGAGCCGGCTACAAAGATACAACACGATCTGAGTGAGTTACGCACCTTCCGCTCAGGATTGATCAAAGACAGAACCCGTATTTTGAGTCGTCTAAAAACCCAAACTTTGTCTATCACTTGCCGTCAAAGCAAATC
>NZ_JBMERN010000389.1:0-671 GCF_049310965.1 Loktanella sp. DJP18
AGCAGCGCGCGTTCGCCGCGAAGCCAGCGTTTCAGATCGGCGACCAGCGGGGCCGACAGGCGTTGCCGCGCTTCGAGCCGCTCGTCGGGGGATTTGCCGTTGATGTCGCGCTCGATCTCGAACAGGGCGTCGATGCGCTTCACCGCCTCGAAAGCGATCGGCGAGATCTCCTTGGGCGGCTTGCCCTTGCGGATGTTGCATGCCGGGCTGCTTCCGCACACGTCGCCACTCGGATGGGAGCACGTCATCCTTTCCGTCGACTTCGATTGGCATTCCAAGGCCGTTGACCGCAAAATTGCGCGGCCGCTGAACATCAGGCCAGCCAGAGACTGGGGGAACCTGAATATGTTCATATAATGTTCTCGCTTAGAGTATTCCTACGCGGAAACCTTCCGATGGGGCCCAATACGGTCGGGCCCCACAGCGCCTTAGGATACCGGCCGCCGGTGCCCAGGAGCATCGTCGCGATAGACCAAAGACCGACCATGCACTAACATTCAAACCGGGCCACCCGATGGGGGCACTCCAATCGACCCAAAGGCACTCTAGCCGTCGCTGGCAAAGTACCTGGCGACCGGGAGTGTCGCATAAAGCAGGTGTCGCTTGACTTAGATCAAGGGGTCTCGCTACCTGAAATGGAAAATCCCAAGAGGTTTTCCACGAAGACCTCT
>NZ_JBMERN010000390.1:0-666 GCF_049310965.1 Loktanella sp. DJP18
GTATAGAACAAAAAGTGAATGCAGGAGGCGCACATGGACCATCACGACTATCTGGCCTGGCTGTCTGAGATTGATGATCTGTCCCCGGACCAGCGGATTGCAACGGTTCGGTTGCTGGCTGGTCAGCCGTCGCTGGAAGCCGTGATCGGACTGTTGGAGGAGCGGATCGGGACGGCGCGAAGCTGTCCGCATTGTGCAGCGGGCGGGGCTGTGATCCGAGGCCGCTCCAACGGGCTGAAGCGGTATTTTTGCAAGATCTGCGGCAAAACCTTCAACGCCCTGACTGGGACGCCGTTAGCTCGGCTGCGACACAAAGATTGCTGGACGGAATTTGCTGGGTCATTAAGCGATGGCGACACGGTGAAGACCTCGGCGGCGCGCTGCGGGGTAGCCGGCAGCACGGCTTTTCGCTGGCGTCACCGCTTCCTGCGGGCTGTGACGGCGGGCGCGATCAAACTGCGCGGTATCGTCGAGGCCGATGAGACGTTTGTCTTGAGCAGTCGTAAAGGCGAAAGGAACCTCGATCGCAAGGCCCGCAGGCGCGGTGGCAAGGCGTCCAAACGGGGCGTGTCGCATGAGCAAGTTCCAGTCCTAGTGGCCGCCGACCGCTCCGGCGTGACCGTCAGCGCCATATTGCCGGCGGTGTCTGCCGCTCATTTGCAAGCC
>NZ_JBMERN010000391.1:0-662 GCF_049310965.1 Loktanella sp. DJP18
ATGTATATGTGTCCTGTTTTTTGTGACGCGACTTTCTGAAATTTGGTGCAAGGCGTCACAAAATTCAGGACGGTTCGGCCGGTTTTGGCTACCTATCATGCGGTGCCGTCCTGTTTTTTGTGACGGCCATGCACTGATTTTGTGCGGGGGTTCTAAATTTGGCGAAGGATTTGCGGGCGGGCTTGCCGTCTGGCGTGGCTTCCTCGTCCAGTCCCCAAACCGACGCCTGACCAATCCCTGACGGCCCCAGATGGGGGGCTTGGGTCAGGTAGATGAACCCGCGTTCCTCTAGCGCCTTGAACCACGGCCCGACCGTGTTGCGATGCACTGCCAGCGCCGCCGCCGCGTCACGGTGGCTAAGGTAGATATCGCCGTTGTTCATTCCGTTGAAGCGGCGTTTCAGTTCGATGTAAAGCGCGCGGGGACCGGGGGGCATGGTCGCCCATGCCTCCGTCACTTGCACCCATTCGGGAAGCTGGACGAAACGCCCAACCCCCCTCTTGCCATGTTTGTATCGCTTGCCAGCCATCAGCGCTTGTCCGTCCGCTGGCAGGCCAGCCAGACGCGCACCGCGATGACAGGACAGCCAACGCCCCCCAGGTCGATCCATGCGGCCTGTGCGGCCCCATGTGCGACCTTGCGGGCCATGATGTGCCACTTGT
>NZ_JBMERN010000392.1:0-642 GCF_049310965.1 Loktanella sp. DJP18
CACGTCCAGTAACCATCATAGCCAACAACCAGGGACGGTGCGGTAGACAGCTCGAACATTAATGTCGCCTCGTCTGCCGGACCTTCGGGGGTAACGGTGACTTTCAAACCGTCTGTCGACGCTATGATACCGTCCACATCCGGCTCTCCTAAGGTTTGCAAGTCGACCAACTGACCCGAGATCTTTGTGATGCCCTGTCCGTGCACCGTAACGGCAAAGATGGGATCTGCAGTGACGCCGCGACGAAAATTGCAAGTAGCCCCCGCCGGAATGGCAGCTACAATTTCTTCTGGAGTCATTGGTGAAAGATCAATCGCCGCAATAACGGGCGAGAAAAGTGCTTCCGCCAACGGAGTTACCTGAGCCAGACGCTCGGTCTGCCCTAACGCAAAGTCATCTTCTTCACCATCGGCTGTGATGTCCTCAATCAGCCAACGCATCTCGGAAATTTCCCGGTTTTGGGCATGGATGATTTCATCAGCCAGTTTGCGTACCCGTGGATCAGTCAGATCTGCACGCGTCGAGGTCAGGACGGCGATGGAATGGTGCGGGATCATGGCTTTCATCCACGCCACATCCCCGACCGTTTCCTGAGAGCGGACCAGCCAAAGAAAAAGCGAAAATGCCACGGCGGCCCCACCA
>NZ_JBMERN010000393.1:0-640 GCF_049310965.1 Loktanella sp. DJP18
TCGACAGACCCTCGGCTGACAGCCGTAAAACATCTCGGATCTTCCGCATCGGCATTCTCTTCATCAGGCTTCCTTCGTGCCAAAAGGGCGGAAGGTAGCCGGTTACAGATTGCCTCGCAGCAGCACGTCACAGGGGTGGCCGGATGCTCCGGAGTCAGTGACCGGATGACCCCGGAATACGCATGCTGACCTCTCATGAACTCGGCCAGCGCCCTGGCAGCGTTAAATGCGCCCATTGGATTGCGCTATAAAAGAGCCAACTTGGCTTGCCCTAATCAGGCCGATTTTAGGCGAATTTTCCATCGATTGTACCATTCCAAGCTTTCTCGGCCCTGATACCGCCTCGCCGGACCTTCGCTGACGGACGCGTTGGTCGCATCGGTCAGTTCATCGACGAGGACGCGCCGCTGCAGCCGGAGCAATCAACAATGCATCGATCAGCGCAACGCCTACGACCTTCATTACGACGACGATAACGATCGACAAAGCGTCATCCCCGCAAATCAAAAGCCAACTGTGACAACTCACATTCAGACTGGCCAGCGATTTGGGCGACCCTATCGGTTTGCGAACTTTATGAAGATGGTCAGCCCTCCAACCTTACAAAACTTTATAGGTGCCGTCAGGACGCCGACGATGC
>NZ_JBMERN010000394.1:0-631 GCF_049310965.1 Loktanella sp. DJP18
TGACTTGAACCCACCCAACCGGCGGCAGCAACCGCCAGGGAGATCACGCTATGACGAACAATAACGACACCGCTCCGCTTACGCTACTGGCCAATGAAGCCGGCTATGATCCCATCGAAGATCGTCTGCGAGAAAATATCCGCGCCACGATCGAGGCCGTTTTTGAAGAGGAACTGGAGGCGTTTCTGGGACGCTGCCGATATGACCGCGGCACGGCTAAGCTCAAGGGCTATCGGCACGGTCATCGAGAACGCCAGTTGACCGGAACATTTGGGACCGAGACGATAAGCGTGCCGCGCGCCCGGGCTGTTGATGAAGCCGGCAAGACCACGGAATGGCGATCAAAGGCGCTGCCGCGTTACCAGCGGCTGACCAAGAAGGCCGAAGCCCTCATCGCCTCGGTCTATCTGGCCGGCACCAACACGCGGCGCGTAAAGCGGGCGCTGTATGGGTTGTTTCAGGGTGCCGTGAGCAAGGACGTGGTCAGTCGTGCGTGGCGCAAGGTAAAGGTTGACTGGGACGCCTGGGTGGCGCGCGACCTGGCTGACGAAGACATCGTCCGTCTGATTTTGGATGGCACAGTCATCAAGACCCGGTTGGACCGAAAGGCGACGAACATCTCGGTTCTGGC
>NZ_JBMERN010000395.1:0-622 GCF_049310965.1 Loktanella sp. DJP18
TCAGCGGCGGCGGCCACGTGGGCGGCTGCCTGGTCACGCCAGTCACCGGTGGTGGCGCGCTTGGCCATGCCGGCTTTCACAGCGTCCAGCGCCTCGTCGGTCGCGGCGGCCAGCAGGGCGAAGTTCACGATGCCTGCCTCGGCCAGCTGCTCGGCCACCTTGGCGCCAACGCCGGTCAGCACCGTCAGGTCTTCAGCGACGGGGGCGGCCGGTGCGGCGACTTCGGCTGCGGCGGCAGCGCCTTCACGGACGGTCTTGTCCTTGAAGTAGACCACTTTCAGCTGGTCTTCGGAGTAGGTGCCGCCGTTGGCGTTCTTGCGCTGCACGGACTCCATGGGGCCTTTGAGCCAAACGGAGGCGCCTTCGCCTGCGGATTTGATCGCGTCGATCGTCTTCGTCGTGAAGGCGAAGGCGGTCTGCTCGAACTTCACGCAGTCCAGCACGATCACGGCATACTGGCCCTTGCGGCCGGATTTCAGCGCGATCGACTTGATCTTGCCGAAGCGCTCGATCCACTTGTCGCCGGCGGCGCGGGTGGTGGTTTCGGACGGGGTGGCGGTGCTTGCGTCGGTCATTCAGATCTCTCTTCTCTGTTTTGATTTCTCTGTGGCCTGCGATGCTG
>NZ_JBMERN010000396.1:0-611 GCF_049310965.1 Loktanella sp. DJP18
GGAGTTTCAAACGCTTGTGGGGGATAGCCGATGGCGCAGACCGTTTGCACGGAGCTGATTGCCGCCAGAACAGGCCAAAGTCTGCGCTGGCGATTTCCGCGGTAGCAGTTTGCGCTTTCGCGATGGTTGGCATGGTGGATGTTTGGGGTGATCTGGATCGCTTTGACGCCGCCTTGTCAGACGCGGCTGCGATGGATCTTCGTCGGCGTCGCGTTGCGGATCAAAGCGTGGCGAGCAAGGCGCGCTGTTCGGTCCAGTCGGACGGCAGGCTGTGCTGCTTGCCCCAGTCGGATGTGAACCCGATCGGTTGGCGTCCGTCCAGCACATCGCGGACGATGTCCGGTGCCAGGAACGCCAGATCGATCATCTGCTGGATGCGTCGCTTCGAGGTTCCCTCGCGGTCCGCGATCTCGGCGAAGGTCTGGCCCGCCTTGATCTGCGTGAACCAGTGATGCGCCATCGCGATGTTGCGCAGGAGCGTGTCGTCGCGCGGGCTCGGCGCATCCGCCAGGATGAGCCTGGTCTCGACACCGCGTTTCCGGATCTGGAACGGCACGGTGAGGATGAGTGCTGCGGGATCCACGTCATCGGCAACGATCTGAAGCGCGGTG
>NZ_JBMERN010000397.1:0-606 GCF_049310965.1 Loktanella sp. DJP18
ACCTTGTCGCGGAATTTCGTCCACTCCTGCGGGATGGTTTTACGTATGAATGCAAGGATGGCGTCGGCGAACTGCTTCTGATTTGGGTAGCAGCGATTGTGGGTCACGTATTGGTGCAGGACGGCCCAAAGTCGCTCAATCGGATTGAGATGAGGGCAGTAGGGCGGCAGCTGAATCAGATGGATACGGCAAGCTGTCCTAGCGAGGAAAGCTCTGACATCGGGCCCATTGTGGTAGGCCGCTTTGTCCTAGATGACATGAATGATGCGCTTGTCAGGGTTGCGCGCTTCGACCTTGGTCAGCAGTTGTGCTGCACTGACCCCATCAACGGTTATGGCCTCGACAAAAGGTCCGTCGAAGCTCTCAAGGTTCACAGCCCATGAATGTTCACACGGCCACGCCCTGCCGTGCTGAGGACCGCTGGATTTGATCCCACCTTCACCCAACCGAATGCAGGGTTGGTCTGGTATTCCGGATGATCGTGTCCCAATGCTTGGTGTAAGAAGCGCGACCCTTGGAGAGGTCCGAGACTGATCAGGAGGCCACGGCGGGCAGCCTGATGGTTGGATTGTCGGTTACGCGTGCGAGAGTTTCAAGCGACATGTA
>NZ_JBMERN010000398.1:0-600 GCF_049310965.1 Loktanella sp. DJP18
GTAATCGACGAATAGACGCTCCCCGGCCGGGTGACGCTGGCGCATCACCGGCGACAGCTTGCCTTCCCACCGGGTGTAAAGCTCGCAAAACCGGGAATAGCCGTAGCCCTCAGGATGATCCGAGCGATACTCTTCCCATAACAGTGACAGCGTCACGCCCTTGCGGCGCAACTCGCGGTGGACATGCGCCCAGTCAGGCTGGGTCGCGATACGTTGGGTGTTTTGGTTGACCTGCTCAAACAGGCGACGCTCGAGGTCCGTGTCGGACATCTCTGGGGGCAGTGGCCAGCTCAGGCCCAACTCAGCGGCACGATCAAGATAGCCCCGAAGGGTGGTGCGCCCGATTGCCAGGCTCGCCGCAATCTGTCGGGTCGACAGACCCTCGGCTGACAGCCGTAACACGTCTCGTATCTTCCGCATCGGCATTCTCTTCATCGGGCTTCCTTCGTGCCAAAAGGGCGGAAGGTAGCCGGTTACAGATTGCCTCGCAGCAGCACGTCACAGGGGTGGGCGCATACCCCGGAATCGGTGGGCGGATAAAATCGGAACGGGTGGGCGCATCAAATCGGAATCGGTGGGCGGATCACCCCGGAATACGCA
>NZ_JBMERN010000399.1:0-586 GCF_049310965.1 Loktanella sp. DJP18
AACGCGCGAAAGTTGGTGATGCCCTGAGGGGCGGCATATCAAGGCGGTGCCGAGTCGCCGTCAATTCTCTGCTGAGAAAGGGATATGCCACATGTCAGAGACTACCATCACGCAACTGTCCGATCCATCGGGTTTTACATCTGACCCGTTCACCGATGTCCTTCGGGATGGAGCGAGAAAACTGATCGAAGAGGCGATCCACGCGGAACTGGCCGCACTGATGAACGCCTTTTCCGGGGAGAAACTCGAAGATGGGCGGGCGCGCTTGGTCCGTCATGGTCACCTCCCGGAACGCGAGGTTATGACCGGCATTGGTCCAGTGCCCGTGAAGGTGCCGCGCGTGCGGGATCGGGGCGCTGGCGAAGACAAGATCACCTTCACGCCCAGCATCCTGCCGCGGTATCTGCGCAAGGCGAAATCAGTCGAAGAGCTGCTGCCGTGGCTTTACCTCAAGGGCGTGTCCACGGGTGATTTCACCGAGGCGCTGGGGGCGCTGCTGGGCCCGAATGCCAAGGGCCTGTCCGCCAAAACCGTCACCCGACTGAAGGCCGACTGGTGGAAAGACTACGAGGCTTGGTAGAAACGC
>NZ_JBMERN010000400.1:0-575 GCF_049310965.1 Loktanella sp. DJP18
CCCATGGTGGCAGGTGTCATTCCACTCAGCCAGCTTCTACACAAATTTGCAGCCTCTCCCCGCCAGCACGAGTTGGCTGAAGCCCTCAAAGAAACCGGACGAGTTGAACGAACGCTGTTTATCATCAACTGGCTACTCTACGACGACATGCAGCGCCGCGCCCAGATCGGTCTGAACAAAGGCGAGGCCTACCATGCCCTGAAAAACGCCCTGCGCATCGGCCGCCAAGGTGAAATCCGCGACCGAACCACTGAGGGTCAGCACTTCCGCATGACAGGCCTCAACCTGCTCGCCGCCATTGTCATCTACTGGAACACCAAACACCTCGGCGAACCCGTCGCCCCACGAAAACGCGGCGGCCGCGATTGCTCTCCAGATCTTCTGGCGCATACCTCACCCCTCGGATGGGCACATATCCTCCTCACAGGTGAATACAGGTGGCCAAAACCATGACCAAAAACCTTAGGGTGTCATCCTGCACTCACCGGCATTCGACCCCATGTTGATCACGCGAGAGGGGAACCGGGGGTCGGTTAGGGTGGTTTTGGTTCCACGTCCGATCGGTGGCGCAAAAC
>NZ_JBMERN010000401.1:0-574 GCF_049310965.1 Loktanella sp. DJP18
GAAAAACTTCACGCCAAAATCGGACAGCTTGTCGTGGAACGGGATTTTTTGGCCAGTGCCTCCAGTCTTATCCTCGGGACTGGAGGCAAAAAGCGGTGAAGCAGGATCATCCTGACGTGAGCGTGCGGCGGCAATGCACGCTGCTGTCCCTGACGCGCTCGACCCTGTATTATCAGTCTCGGGGCGAAACCGCCGAGAACCTGCGGTTCATGGAGATCATCGACAAGCAGTTCCTTGAAACGCCATGGTATGGATCACGGCAAATGGCCCGCCACATGCAACGGGAAGGTCACAAATGTGGGCGGCACCGGGTGCGGCGGCTGATGAAACTGATGCGGCTGGTCCCGATCTACCAAGAGCCAAAGACCAGTAAAAAGCATCCCGCACACAAGATATATCCATATCTTCTCAGGGACTTGCCGATCACCCGGGCGAATCAGGTCTGGTGCACCGACATTACTTACATCCCGATGCGGCGTGGGTTCCTCTACCTGGTGGCCGTCATGGACTGGTTCAGCCGCAAGGTCCTAAGTTGGCGGCTCTCGAACACCATGGACGTGGGGTTCTGCGTCGA
>NZ_JBMERN010000402.1:0-571 GCF_049310965.1 Loktanella sp. DJP18
CGCTGATCCTGCGCGGCAGCCGCGACTTCGCCTCCATTGATGACTACCGGCGCTTCGTCGACATGCTGGTGGCGCGACGCAACAAACAGCGGGCGGCGCCTGTTCAGGCGGAGCAGACGCACCTGAAGCCTTTGCCGCAGCGGCGCACCACCGACTTCACCGAGATCGTGGTGCCGGTCACCCGGACGGGCGGGTTTCTGATCAAGAGTATCTTCTACAGCGCGCCATCACAGCTGATCGGGCAGCGTTTGCGCGTCCACCTCTACGATGACCGCATCGAGGCGTTTCTCGGCGGCACCCTCGTCGTGACCCACGCCCGGGCCCGCGGGCGCGGCGACGGGCATCGCGTCCATGTCATCAACTACCATCATGTCATCCATGCCCTTCGGCGCAAGCCGCAGGCCCTGTGGAGCTCGATCTACCGCGACAGCCTGTTCCCCCGCACCGAATACGCTGAGGCATGGAAGGTATTGCAGCGCGATTTGCCAAGACGGGATGCCTGCCGCCGAATGGTTGATCTGCTGTTCATCGCCCATGAACAGGCGTGTGAGACGGAACTGGCGCATTTGCT
>NZ_JBMERN010000403.1:0-569 GCF_049310965.1 Loktanella sp. DJP18
TCATGCGCCTGATGGGATTGATGCCGATCTATCAGAAGCCCAACACCAGCAAGCCCGCGAAAGGGCACAAGACCTATCCCTACCTGCTGCGCGGCCTGCGGGTGGAGCGACCAAACCAGGTCTGGTGCGTGGACATCACCTATCTGCCGATGCGTCGCGGGTTTCTCTATCTGGTGGCAATCATGGACTGGCATACCCGTATGGTCCTGTCCTGGCGGATATCAAACACGCTGGATGCGGACTTCTGCGTCGAGGCGCTGAACGAGGCCATTTATCGGTTTGGACCGCCGGACATCATGAACAGCGATCAAGGATCGCAGTTCACATCCTTTGCTTGGACAGACCGCCTGCGCAGGTCGGGCATTTCCATATCTATGGACGGCAAGGGCCGTTATCTGGACAACATCTTTATCGAGCGTCTGTGGCGCACGTTGAAATACGAGTGCGTCTACCTGCATGCCTGGGAGACCGGGTCACAGGCCCGCGCAGGTATCAGGACATGGATGGAGTTCTACAATTAGGTCGTGTCGTGAAGGTGGTGGAAATTTGCAGGTGGCGTAATCTCCGGC
>NZ_JBMERN010000404.1:0-561 GCF_049310965.1 Loktanella sp. DJP18
GGATGCGCTTGCTTTCGACGGCTGGAAAGGCGGTCAGTCCCGTATGACGCAGGCACAGGAGGTGGCGTTATGCGCTTGGCTGGAAGCCCGCTTCTGTCGCTCGACGGTCGAGATCAGGGCCCATGTCGCGGCTGAGTGTGGTCTGAAATATTCCCATTCCGGCTGCATCAAACTTCTGGCCCGACTGGGCTTTGAATACCGCAAGCCCAAGCCCCTGCCGCGCGTGGCATCAGCGCAAATGCAGGCAGCCTTCATCGCATTTTACGAGCGCCTGATGCGTGAGTTACCAGCAGATGAAGCCGTCTACTTCGCCGATGCGGTGCATCCGGAATACCAGACCAAGCCTGCATTTGGCTGGGTGAAGGTGGGATCAAATCCAGCGGTTCTCAGCACGGCAGGGCGAGGCCGTGTGAACATTCATGGGGCTGTAAACCTCGAAACCTTCGATGCACCCTTTGTCGAGCCCACAACCGTTGATGGGGTCAGTGCAGTGCAGCTTCTGACCAAGATCGAGGAGCGCAACCCTGACAAGCGCGTCATTCATGTCATCTGGGACAACGC
>NZ_JBMERN010000405.1:0-559 GCF_049310965.1 Loktanella sp. DJP18
GTTCCAGCAGCGCATGACTGATGTATTCCGGGCCGTTGTCCACGCGGATCGTCTTGGGCTTGCCCCGCCACTCGATGATGTTGTTAAGGCTCCGGATGACCCGCTCGGCCGGTAGGGAAAAATCTACCTCGATCCCCAGACCGTCGCGGTTGAAGTCATCCAGCAAGTTCAGCAGCCGGAAGGCCCGACCGTCCTCAAGGCGATCTGCCATGAAATCCATCGACCATGTCACATTCGGCCTCTCGGGCACGGCCAGAGCGTCTGGCACGTCCCTCTTCAACCGTTTGCGCGGCTTCGCCGCAGCGGAAGTCTACCGGCCGCGTCGCGATCAGGACTGGCTGGCGCTGTCCCGCGACAATCATACCGAGTCTCGCAACGCGCGCGCCACCGCTGCTACTCGCTCTACCGGAGCATCACCCGGAACCCGCAGAACAGAATCGTTTCCCGGTTCCCCCTGCATCGATTAACCGACCAACGTCCTCAGGCTCCACCGAAATCGGCACAAAGATTGGCAGAGCGTCAGACGCCACCCGAACGCCGGGCTGAAAGCTTTCGGCCA
>NZ_JBMERN010000406.1:0-557 GCF_049310965.1 Loktanella sp. DJP18
AGATGCCCTCAGAATGCTGTCGGCAGCATAGAGATCGAGGTCGAGGGTTGGCCAACTGCGGACCGAACCCAAGACGGGCGGAACTTCCGCACGCTGAATATCGTCGATGAGTTCACGAAGGAGGCGCTGGTGATCCGTGTCAAACGCAGGCTCAATTTAACGGAAGGGGTCGACGCCTCGACTGAGCTGTTCATGCGACGCGGCCCGCCGGAATACATAAGGTCGGACAATGGCGCTCAGTTTATCGCCCAAAAAGTGCGGGCCTAGATCGGTTCAGTCGGCGCGAGAACCTTATTCATCGCACCTCACCGTGGTGAAAACGGCTACTGCGAGAGCTTCAACGCTTGTTTCCGGGACGAGCTGCTGAATGGAGAGGTCTTCACCACGTTGCGCGAGGCCCAGATCCTGATCGAACGCTGGCGGCGTCACTACAACACGGTCAGGCCCCCCAGCGGTTTGAGATACCGGCCGCCAGGGCCCAAGAGCATCGTCCCGATAGACCAAAGACAGACCATGCATTAACATTCAAACTGGACCACCCGATGGGGGCACTGCAA
>NZ_JBMERN010000407.1:0-552 GCF_049310965.1 Loktanella sp. DJP18
CGCCGTTCTCGTTCTTGCGCTGCACGGCTTCCATGGGGCCCTTGAGCCAGATTTTGGAGCCCTCACCTGCGGCTTTGATGGCGTCGATCGTTTTTGCCGTGAAGGCAAATGCGGTCTGCTCGAACTTCACGCAGTCGATCGTGACGACGGCGTATTGGCCTTTGCGGCCGGATTTCAGGGCAATCGACTTGATCGTGCCGAAGCGCTCGATCCACTTGTCGCCAGCGGCGCGTGCGGGGGCTTCGGACTGTGCGGCGGTCTGTGCTGCTGTGTTCTGGTCGGTCATGCTGATCTCGCTTCTGGTTTGATTTTTTCGAGGCCTTCGATGTTGGCCGTCTCGCGCAATGCAGAGACGGACATCTTCGATGGCCCGTTTTTTGTGATTTTCTTTTACTGCCCGGGTCTCTGCCCTGACGCTGGAGCGCCTTCGAAGATGACCCATCGGATCATCTGCGGAGGAGCTCCGGAGAGGTGGACGCGCCACCCCTCCGGACCGTTCGCGGCCCTGAGGCTTAGAACGGAATCTCGTTGTCGACGGCGGCATTGGCGGCT
>NZ_JBMERN010000408.1:0-550 GCF_049310965.1 Loktanella sp. DJP18
CAGGCCTTGGAAGCCTCGACGGCAGCCCGCTACACGCGCAATGGTGGCCAGAAGGTCCGGCGGTTCAAGACATTTGCTTATGCGGCCGGGTCCTGGTCAAAAAGCCGACGCGTGGTAGCCCGGGTCGAGGTCAGCTCCCGGGGGCGTGATACCCGCTACATCGTGACCAATCTGGACGGCAAGCGTGGCAAGCATCTCTACGAAAAAATCTATTCTGCCCGCGGTCAGGCCGAGAACCACATCAAGGGATGGAAGACACACCTCGCTTCAGACCGGACGTCGTGCTCGAAAGCGTCGGGCAATCAGATGCGGCTCATGCTGCATGGCTGCGCGTATTGGATCTGGTGGAGCCTGCGTGCCGCCTGTCCAAAGCGATCTCCGTGGCGGCATGCCCAGTTCGACACGCTGCGCCTCCACTTGGTCAAGCTTGCCGCCACAATCATTGAGAAGAAAACCCGGATCGTCATGACGCTGCCCGCCTCATGTCCCCGTCAAAGTCTTATCCGGCTGCTGTTCGACGCACTGGCTCCGCCTTCGCCTACATTACGCT
>NZ_JBMERN010000409.1:0-547 GCF_049310965.1 Loktanella sp. DJP18
TTTTTCGGTTGTGTTGACCAAAAATTCCAGTTTCCGAAGCGGGCCCCCTCACCATGAAGCAGTCTACCTCCGCCGCGCCAGTCGTGTCACCCGTGAACGGCAAACCGATCCTCCTCAATTTCGACGGCGCAGCGATGAGTTCTGATGCTGGTCTGACACTCCTGCGCGAGGTCGAACGCCGCCATGATCTTGCAGGGCTGTTGGCGTCCTGCCTCACGGACCTGCGCGACCCTGGGAAGGTAAGGCACAGCCTGGGGGAGATCATCCGGTTCCGCATAATGATGATTGCGGCGGGGTATGAGGATGGCAATGACGCTTCCGACCTGCGGCATGATCCGTCGTTCAAGATCGCGCTGGAACGTCATCCGGAGACGGGTGCGGCGCTGTGCTCCCAGCCCACAATCTCGCGAATGGAGAACCTGCCCGGAATACGTGATCTCATCCGGATGGGACGGGAGATGGTCCGTTTTTATTGCCAGTCCTTTGCCCGTGTGCCCGGGCAGATCGTGCTGGATATCGACGACACCTTTGATGCAGTTCACGGGCA
>NZ_JBMERN010000410.1:0-547 GCF_049310965.1 Loktanella sp. DJP18
GGCACCAACCGCATCAGGCGCATCAACCGCCGGACACGGTGACGACCACACTTGTGGTCCTGTCGTTCCATGTGCCGCGCCATTTGCCGCGCCCCATACCACGGCGTTTCCAAAAACTGTTTGTCGATGATTGCCATGAACCTCAGATTCTCGGCGCTCTCGCCTTTCGGCTCATAATACAGGTTGGAGCGCGCCAGCGTCAGTAACGCACACTGCCGACGAACGCTCAGCTTATGATCCTTGCTCACCATTTTTTGCCTCGCGTTCCGAGCAGTTGAACCGAGGCATTGGCCAAAAAATCCCGCTCCACAACAAGCTGCCCGATCTTCGAATGCAGCTTCTCGATATCAGCCGGGCTGGGCGTATCAGGATCGCGTTCTCGTCGCCCAAACGCTGAAGCCATATTCTCGATCGCAGCACGCTTCCACGTGCTGATCTGGGTTGCATGGACGCCGAACTTCTTCGACAGCTCGGCAAGTGTCATCTCTTCGCGGATCGCCTCAAGCGCAACCTTGGCTTTGAACTCCGGCGCATGGTTCTTTCTCTT
>NZ_JBMERN010000411.1:0-541 GCF_049310965.1 Loktanella sp. DJP18
AATTTTACACCAAAAAATTGATGTTAAAAATTAGGCAAACATGGCAAATATTGCACAATTAACCATCATTTAACATGAAAAAGACAAGGTCAGGATATTTGGGGTAGTCAGCCACCGCCTCATCGGTATTCTCATCACATATCGAATGGATTCTCAATTCATGGGAAATTAATGTCTGCAACCGAACGCGTTCTTGAGACTCTCATGATAATTGGAGCTAGTGACCAGCCAATGACGGCGGCCAACATTGCGCGGCAATTGAACGTTCCGTTGTCATCAGCCTATCGCCATATTTCTGTGCTCAAGGCCTACGACCTCATTTCCGATAGCGGCTTAGAAGGTGGCGGCCTCATGCTCGGAGCCGCAGCTCTCCAACTAGGTCACAGGTTCGATCGAAAGCACCTGATTGTGCCAGTGGTCAACCCGCACCTGCAGAAGTTGGCGTACGGTACGCAAGAGAGTGTCGGTCTCATGCAGGCTTCCGGCAGCACTGTATTCTGTGTTGATATGGTCGAAAGCTCTCAGTCTCTGAGGTGCTCCT
>NZ_JBMERN010000412.1:0-537 GCF_049310965.1 Loktanella sp. DJP18
CAGCTTGCCCTTCAGTTGCACCAGTTCGCGTTCCGCATCTTCGACGCGCGGTGCCTCGACCAGACCCTTTTGAAGCAGTTCGATGACGCGCGCGCGGCTCTTTTCGACCAGGCCAAGCTCGTCGATCAGGGCCGCGCGCTGCGCCTCCTGCGCCACGATCTCGTCGCGGACCTGGTCGATGCCCAGCCGCAACTGCTGGCGCTGGTTCTCTCGGTTGTTCAGGTTGCCGGTGTGCAGCCGCGTTTCGGCCTGGATCAGTTCCTGGTGCGTCTGATCCAGGGACGAGAAGCGGGCGGGGAAGACGATCTCCGTGCCATCGTCCCGATCCGCCAGCAGGCGCGCGCGTCGCGCTTCCGCCTCGTCCAACTGGGCTGTCAGGATCGAAAGTTCGGTGCGCGACTGGGCATCGTCCAGCCTGAACAAGACCTGCCCGACGGCGACGTCGTCACCTTCCCGGACGGCAATTTCTTCAACGATGCCACCGTCGCGGTGCTGCACTTCCTTCAGGTTCTGGTCCACCTTGACCGTCCCCATTGC
>NZ_JBMERN010000413.1:0-533 GCF_049310965.1 Loktanella sp. DJP18
CTGTTCGATGGCTTTCTTGAGATGCCGGTTCTGGGATTCCACCGCCCCGTTCTCATGGGCCTCACCGCGATTGTTGCGGCTGGCGTCCATACCATAATGGCCGACGAAGGCATCATATCGCTTGGTCATATCCTCGCGCTGATCGGCGGTCAGGTTACGGAAGGCCGCAGAGAGGCTGTCGGTGCGGTGGTTTTGGGGCGCACCGCCCAGCGACCAGAGGGCCTGCTGCAGGTTCTCGGCCAGCGCCGTGAAGCTCTCCCCGCCCAAGACCACGCCGACATGTTCCCAGCGGCTGTAGACCATGACAAAGTGGTAGAGCAGATGCGGGAACGGCTGGCCTGCGATTGTCACCTCCAGTTCCTCGGCATGGGTGAAGTCGGACTGGGCCATGTATCCCGGATCGGGTGTCTGGCGGAAGATGATGTCGCGCTCGGGACCGTTCAGCGCCCGCCACTGCCGCACCCGCCGTTCCAGGGTGCGGCGGATACGATTATCAGGGAAGGCCAGAGGATGCTCGCCTTGAAGATGGCGCA
>NZ_JBMERN010000414.1:0-526 GCF_049310965.1 Loktanella sp. DJP18
CAGGGGAAATCGCGCCGGGCATGCGTCTGCGGCAGGATCACGTTGCCGCAGAATTTGGCGCAAGCCATGTTCCCGTCCGGGAGGCTTTTCGCGAGTTGGAGCTTCGTGGCTTGGCCGAGAGCAAGCCACGGCGGGGTTATCGCGTCACAGAATTCGATTTGGCAGAATTGCGCGAGGTGGCTGAGATGCGGTCCAGCCTCGAGTCGCTCGCGCTGCGCCATGCTGCCCCTAACATAACCCATGCTGTTATTCAGGAAGCAGAAGAAGTTACACGTCGTGGCGACACAGCAGAAAACGTTCGCGAATGGGATGCTGCCAACCGCCGCTTTCACCGCCTTATCCTTTCGCCTTGTCGCATGCCTCGCCTGTTGCGCACCATCGACGACCTGCATGTGGCGAGCGCCTATTTCCTCTTCGCCGCGTGGCGCCAGGATTGGGAAGCACACACTGACCGCGACCACCGCAGCATCCTTGAGGCTTTGCGTAAGGGGCGTACCGATGTGGCCTGTGCCACGCTGTCACGGCA
>NZ_JBMERN010000415.1:0-525 GCF_049310965.1 Loktanella sp. DJP18
GGCAGGCGACTGGCTGGACGGCGGCGGCAACCTCATCGCAATTGGTAACTCAGGCACCGGCAAGACGCACATCCTATGCGCCATCGGCCATGCTCTGATCGAGGCAGGACACCGCGTCTACTACGCCCGGACCAGCGACCTGGTGCAGCGGCTTCAGGCCGCCCGACGCGACCTCGTTCTCGAAGCAGCCTTGGCCAAACTTGACAAGTTCGACCTGATCATCCTCGACGACATCACCTACGCCCACAAGGATCAGGCCGAAACCGGCGTCCTCTTCGAACTGATCGCCCGGCGCTACGAATACCGCAGCATCGCCATCGCCGCCAACCAACCCTTCAGCGGCTGGGACCAGATCTTCCCCGACAAGGCCATGACCGTCGCCGCCATCGACCGCCTGGTCCATCATGCGACTATCCTCGAGATGAACGCCGAAAGCTTCCGTCAGCGGGCCGCCGCATCAAACAAGAGGGCGCAGGATGAAGCGCCAGCGACAACCAACAACGACAACCAAAACGAAGGAGGCAG
>NZ_JBMERN010000416.1:0-525 GCF_049310965.1 Loktanella sp. DJP18
CACCAAAACGCAGTCTGTGGCCATTTTGAAGCGCCAGGCCAAGGGCCGACTGGAGCAGATCAAACGCCAGCTCGCTGAGTTGGACGCAGCGCTGCTGGACCTTGCGCGCCAATGCCCGAAACGCGCACGCGCCTTCGACATCCTCTGCTCGATCCCGGGGCTGGGCCGGATCACTGCAGTTGCAATCCTCGTCGAATGTCCGGAAATCGGCACCCTGACACGCAAGCAGATCGCGAGCCTTGCCGGTCTCGCTCCCATGACCCGACAATCGGGCCAATGGCGTGGTAAGGCGTTCATACAAGGCGGACGCAAATTCCTGCGCGATGCGCTCTATATGCCTGCACTCGTCGCCGCCCGTTACAACCCGGATCTGAGGCAGAAATATCAGACCATGGTACAGGCCGGAAAACCCGCGAAAGTCGCGCTGACCGCTCTCATGCGCAAGCTCATCGAACTTGCCAACTCACTGGTCCAAAAAGATCGCAAATGGACGCCAAAAACAGCTTGATCAAGACGGATACTCTA
>NZ_JBMERN010000417.1:0-523 GCF_049310965.1 Loktanella sp. DJP18
GCACCAACCCGACGACTGATGCCAGTGAAGTGGGACCTTCCACCAAAATACGGCGCCCGTCCGACAGCGCGATGTCCACCCGCTGCGCCAAGACAGAAGAACCAGGATCAGCCGCCACGTCGTTCATGCGCGCGACAGCGGAGGGGCTTTCCATCGCGGATGCTTCAATCTCAACAGGTAGGAAAACGCTCTCAAAAGCGACACTCTCATCCACGGATGAGGCGCTCTGTGTCGGCGCGAACCGGGGATCCTTCAGCCACTTGAAAATCAGGTTCGCGTTCATCCACTGCCCGGCAGTCGAAACGCAGTTTCGATGAGAGGGGCATAGCGCCGTGCAACCTGTGCAACCGAAACGCCAGTCGTCAACGTTTGCGCGCAAATCGTGCGCTTCTCGTCGTCAGACCAGACCCGCTTCTTCAAACCCTTCTTCCCTGCCATCACCAACCTCAAGATGTCCACTATCAATGGTGGACACTATCACCCACTCCATCACGCAGGCAGGGCAGTCAGACCGGACGGATAC
>NZ_JBMERN010000418.1:0-522 GCF_049310965.1 Loktanella sp. DJP18
TCCCAATGAAACGCGGGTTCTTGTATCTCGTGGCCATCATGGACTGGTACAGTCGCAAGGTGCTTGCATGGCGGCTGTCCAACACCATGGACGCGGACTTCTGCATCGAGGCCCTGAAAAAGGCATTGGCCAAACACGGCACGCCGGAGATATTCAACACCGATCAGGGTAGTCAGTTCACCAGCGGCGATTGGATCGAGGTTCTGAGCGATGCGAAGATTAAGATCAGCATGGACGGTAAGGGGCGCTGGATCGACAATCGAATGATTGAGCGCCTCTGGCGGTCTCTGAAGTATGAATGCGTCTATCTGCACGCCTTCGAAAGAGGCTCCGAGGCAAAGGCGGGCATTGGAAAGTGGCTGGCCTATTACAATGCTGAACGACCGCACTCCACCCACGGCATCTTGACCCCCGATGAGGCCTATGCCAGCAAAACAGAACCAGTGAGATTAGCAGCCTGACATGAAACCCTGATCCATCTTAAAAAGGCTGTAAACTGGTCGAGAAAGCAGGACCACCTTA
>NZ_JBMERN010000419.1:0-522 GCF_049310965.1 Loktanella sp. DJP18
AACTTATTGTAGGCGCAGTTTTCCTAAGCTGCTGTTTCATGCTAGTCACGGTCGTAGTCGTGTTGATCATGCCACCTCAAGGTCAGAGTGCCGAGACACCGGAGATCGGAGGCAAGGCAGTTCTGTTCGGGTTTAGCTTACTGTTGGCCGCAATCGCATTTTGGAGTGGCCGCTGGCTTTTTCTAGGCGAGGAAGGAGTCGCTCAAGCCAAGAACCAAGATGTCGCCGAGGAATACTTTGGAGCTTGGCGTTCCGATGCCCCGACTAACCTCGTGCAGACTCTGATTTCTAACAATGTTCGAGGGTGTGGTGAATTTCATTACAAGCCAAGCTCCCAAAATAGTGGTGAATACCTCGTCTACTGCACTCCAGATGGACACACTTGGACAGCCTACCTTGTTTGGCCAAACGTGCATCGCATAAGTGGGCCTGCAGAGCCGGAATCAAGCATCGTTCCGCCTCGCAAGTAGAAGTGATCGATTTCCTGCATTCTCCGCAAAGCGGTTTTTGCCAATAAAGATG
>NZ_JBMERN010000420.1:0-521 GCF_049310965.1 Loktanella sp. DJP18
GGCCTATCGCAGGAAAAGTAGCCCCATGATGGGCATGAAATACTCGTTCGATGCGAGCCCGGAGTTGGCCCGGAGATCATCCGCCATTTTCCAAAGGTCTGCACCGAACTGCTCAATTCCGGTCAGGTGATCTGCAATCATTCGTTTGTACTCTTTCCTATGCCAAGGAGCTTGGAAGTGGCGATACCTTCGTCCAGTGCCTTCAGTCTCTCGTATTCCTCGACTGACATCACGACGACGACGGTGCGCCCATGCTTTGCTACAGCGACTGGCCCAGCTCGGGCGAGATCAATCAGCTTTCCGAAACCGTACTTCGCGTCTTTCGCAGTTAGAATCTGCATTCGGTTCTCCGTCCTTGCCAATTAACTTTTGGCCAAATTGGCTAAAATAACAAGCCTCTACATCCAAATTTGCAATTTCAGGGTAAATGCCCGGCGTCGCTGCTTTGCCGCGTTTAAAGTGTGTTTGATAGTCTCCAGGATAGATGCCTGCGTATTCCGGGGTCATCCGGCCACTGATTG
>NZ_JBMERN010000421.1:0-519 GCF_049310965.1 Loktanella sp. DJP18
CCTACCAAAAATGGCGCGAAACTGGCCCAATTTCAGACGCAATCAATCGGCAAATATAGCCCATCCAAGACGGGGAGCGGCCAACAAGAGGCCGGCCAGCACTGATCCGGCGAGGGATGCAACACACTAGCGATACCCTGAGGAGGGAATATACATGCTGAACTTCATCAAGAACTTCCGTGCCGACGAAGACGGTGCCGTGACGGTCGACTGGGTCGTCCTGACCGCTGCCATCGTGGCCCTGGGCCTGGTCGTCGGTTCCAAGGTGAACACGGCTGCCGTCGCCAAGACCACCCAGATCACGGAAGATATCGCCAGCACCACACCGGTCGTGCGGTAAGTCACCACCTCCATCGGACGAGGAAGGGTCGCGCCAGGTCACTGGCGCGACCCTTTGCGTTGGTCCGATCCCGAAAGCACCGCAGCCGCGCCCAAACTTCGCCGCATTGGACCGCTAACCGTGGCCCTGCATTTCAAGTGAGGGCTTATGATCACCGCATATTTCAAGACTTTTGCCAA
>NZ_JBMERN010000422.1:0-507 GCF_049310965.1 Loktanella sp. DJP18
GATTTGAAGGTGCTGTTCGCTCGTTGGGTCTTTTCGACAGTGCCAGTGCGCCAGTCCGTCGTGCTGGAATAGAAACTCGGCACTTTGAGGTGCGGGATACCCCGCCACGTCAGCTTGTCTTCGGAACGACGGATATACTGCCCCTTCGCCCCGTTGTTGATCATCTTGTTGAACGTGCGTCCCTTGTAGGCGGGATCGTCATTCGGAATTGTCAGAATGGTGAGGTCTTCACTCACCACGACGGCACCGTGCTTCTCGGCCAGTTTCACCTTTGCGCCCGCGACGAAGCCCAGCCAGTTCTTCTTGATGGCTGCCACCGATGCATAGACGTCGCGCCGCTTCTGCTTAAGCTTGCCGATGCCACCCAGCAGGCGAAAGAACCGGGTGTGCATGCGCAGATACCGGGCTTTCTCCAGTCGTGAGGTCGAGAGAGGCACCGGTGCCTGCGGTGCTGGCGTCTCCGGCACCAGCGTGTCCGGGTCAAGACCCGCAATCGCATTGATCTCA
>NZ_JBMERN010000423.1:0-501 GCF_049310965.1 Loktanella sp. DJP18
GTCGAACGGATGAAGGCGCTCTTGATGGAAGAAGCCTATCGGGCGATCACGGTGCGAGATGGTGATCGCAATGTCACTGTGCCGATGGCACAGGCGATCCTGCGTTCTCTGGCTGTCAACGCGGTCAAGGGCCAGCACCGCTCACAGCGTCTGTTCTCCGAACTTCTCGCTTCGGCAGAACGCCAGGAAAAGGCGTTGCAGGATGAATGGATGGAGACGGCCATCACCTACAAAGTCGAGTGGGAGAGGGAGCTTGAACGGCGTGCCCGCCTCGGGATCACGACTGCACCGGAGCCACTTCCGCATCCAGACCACGTGATCATTGATCTGCGAAGGGGGACGGTTAACGTTGTGGGGCCGGCTACGAAAGAGGAAAAGGCGGAATACGACGTCTGGGTCGCGCGGAAGGCTGATTTTGAGCAGGAACTGGTCGCGTGCCACGAGGTTCTGGAAACCGAAACAGACCCTGCGATCCGCAAACTGCTCGAAGATGACATCGAA